>CBIHOZ010000011.1:0-73113 GCA_966211525.1 uncultured Chitinophaga sp.
CGCCTGGAGCTGAAGTGTTGACAGCGATTCACCGCGCGCGTACGTAAAGAGCCGGTCGAGTACACCGGAAAGATGCTGCAGGTGAAAACCAACTGAAGCCATACCATACGGTTTGTGCCACAAGTATATATCATTGAAGGATGCTATAGCGCGCTCTACTTCTTCCGTAGCCTGCAACAACGCATGGGCTACCGGTTGCAATAATTGAGGTATTTCCGGGATAGGTCCCCGAAGCCATACTTCGCGTGTATCATTCATGGCTGTGGGTTTGGTGCGGTAAAGATACTAAAAGTTGCTGGCTTCTAGCGCTGGAAGCAAGAAGTAAGAAGTAAGAAGTAAGGAGTAAGAAGAGATTGCCGACTTCGGGGTTTCACCTTGTAGGACGGAATAGTGGCACAGCCAAAGGCATGTTAGGTTCTTACTTCTCGACACAAGCGTACATTGTCCAGCAGCCAGCAGCCTGAAGCCAGCACCTTAAAAAGCAAACTTCTCCGGCTCAAACGCTCCCGGACTAATATTAAGATACTTCCTAAAGTCCTTCACCAGGTGCATCTGGTCGAAGTAGTTGAACTCGTAGGCTAATGACGACCATGTTTCGGTAGGGCGCGCTTTCTTTGCCTGCATTACTTTTTCGAAACGCAGCAGGTTGCTATAGGTCTTTGGTGATACGCCAATCTCTTTGATGAAATTACGTTCGAGGTGTCGACCGGATACCGGTATATCTTTGTAGAGCGCAGATATGCGCTTGGCAGGTGTGTTCCGGATCAGGGTTGCCAGTTGGTCAATAGCACTGGTACCGCGATGATTACGCGCGAGTAAATCGAGTAGAAATGGTTCGATGAGCGTAATACAATCGTGGAGATTGTCGCATGCCATCAGCTGGTCTGTTATCGCGGTAAATATAGCTGGCTTCAGCAGGGAAGCGTCTACCGCCTGGTCGCAGAATTCATTCATCGGTATACCGAGCAACTTATATATACCCGTAGGTTTAAAGCGTATACTGAAGCAGATAAAGTCCTTGGTGATCTCGATGCGATATTTCCGATGCGTACGCGGACCGCGAATGGTGCATCGCGCAAAAGGTATAGATTGATCCTCCGAACAATAAAACGTTTTGTAGCTGCCGCCCAAAAAGAAGTCGAGCGAGTTAACATGCCTGCACGGCATATCTTTGCGAACCGTGGCGTTTACAGGTAAAGAAATTTTCCGGTATATATATTCTTCTACAACCGGCAGCAGTACATCAGAAGGCACCTGCTTTTCAACGAGCGAGATAACGGAGGAAGTCATAACAGTGCGCAGTTAATGGAAACAATATACTCACTTTTACTATAACTTCCGTCCTGTAGCACTCACAGCTCAAAGCTCACGGCTCGCAGCTGATTTTCATTCGTCATAAAAGTCCTGGAGCGAACCAAAGTACATGGTGTTCCAACCATCCACAATGTCGTTATAGTCTTCGTCTGGTATATTCGTGTGTCTTAACTCGACTGATGTTGCACCGTCAGCAGCGGGATGTAGTTTGATGGTGACAATTGATTTTTCTTCCTGCTCTCCGAAGTACCACTCCTGTACAATCTTTTTACTTGTTTCGAATTCAAGGTTCTTGCCCACAATGCTTCCATCCCAAAGCGAAAACTCCGAGCCGGGTTCGGTAGACATCTCCGCTTCTTCGCCAGACCATAACTGGATCGTGAGCGGATTTGTCAATGCGAGGTATACATATTCAGGAGTAGCGGGGATGGTATAGTATTTCTTGAAGTCTTTCATAGGGAAACAAAGGTCAAACGTACGGAAAATTTAGCACTATCGAATGCCGTCACTTCGAGCGTGCACTTTTTGATCATGTCTCTGCATTCACCGCGAGAAGCTCCAAGGTCGGAGCAACGTTTACGGTTTGTATAGATGTATACGGTAATGCTACAGGTGTATTGCGTTGATGAAGCAAGCTCGCGTTGGCGTTTCTCGCGCGTAGCAGGCATTTTATAGGAAGCTTAGCTCGCTCGAAATGACGGTATATGTTATTTTTGTTTAATGAAAACAAAAGAATGTCCATCGTGCGCCATGCAGGTTGATGAAAAGAGTAAAGTTTGTCCGATCTGCCAGTATGAGTTTACGCAAACCAATCGTACCTGGCAGGTGGTAGCTTTGTTACTGGTGTTGCTGTTTATCTACTTGATTCTGTTCTAAGAAGAGAGGCATAGCTTGTGTATGCTGGTAATATATCTCCACGCATAATTAATTTGGAGGTACTCAGGAATAGGATATATATAATGCTATCTTTTAATAATGCACGTGTTTAGACATTGCCGATGAATGCTCAGTTCGAATTCTTGTCTTCTTTTCTGCTGCCGGATTTCCCATCCGGGTCATCTATAAACTATCATAACGGAAAACTGATCCTGATTGGTGATGACGCCAACACCATCGTAGTGCTTGGAACAGATTATGAAAAAATAGATGAAAAGAAACTATATGATTTCAGGGAGAAGCGAATTCCGAAAGCTGTTAAGACAGACCTCGAAGCTTCTGCTTTTGCAACTGTAAATGGTACAGACTATCTATTGATCTTTGGTTCAGCATCTACTGAACTACGCAAGCGTGTGATCCTCATTCCGCTTCTTGCTTCCGGTCTTGATATGCCTCGCATGCGTTCTGTTAATGACGAAGCATTCATTAATCGCCTGCTTGCAAATGGTATTAGTGAAGTAAATATAGAGGGAGCTACTACGATGGGTGATCATCTGCTGCTCAGTAATCGCGGCAATCAGAAAAATACAACGAATCATTTTATCATAACCGATATTGGCTTCTGGGATAAGCCCATGGATGCAGCCATCCGGATTTTACCCATTCATATTGCCGAGGTTCTTAATGAAGTACCGGGTGTTTCCGAGGTTTGTTATATAGCAGCGTTCGATTTATTGCTGTTAACGTTTTCAAGTGAGTTAACCGGTAATGCCTATGATGATGGTGCGATTGGTAGTAGTTATATAGCTGTAGCACGCATGGTTAGCCAAAAAGTGAACGAACCGTTTTTGCTGGTAGATTCTATCACAAATCTGGCGACTATACACGCGGCTTTTAAAAACGAGAAGATTGAAGGTATATGTGTTGAATCTATAAGCGGCAACATGGTAACGCTTCATCTTATTTCAGATAACGATCGCGGTCAAAGCAAACTGTTTAAATTGAAAATGATATTGTCTCAGTAAAAGCCTGTTTTGAAGAATTGCTTACTTTCGCGCGCGAATTGGTTATAGTTATGTTCATAAAAAATCCAAAGCTCTTGCTGCTGTTTTTTATAGGGAGCGCTTGCAGCAGCATTAAAGATTCTCCGAAATACCAGTTGGGAGACGGTGAGTATGCCTTCAGGCAACCACAGCAGAAGTACAAGAAGGCATTTGTTTATGTGGAAGGAGACTCGGTCAGAATCTTTTTGGCGGAGAATGCCAAAGTGCTTTATATACCTGAACTACATAAAGATCAATTCTTCCTCAAGCGAAGCTTCGATGTAGATGTTATGACGGTTGCGTTCAAATTCAGGCCTATAGCTGCCGGGTTACCACGACAATTAACAACTGACTTTAATGGAAATATTTTTGTTGGTTATAGAGTCGATCGCTTTCGGATTCGACAAAAAGAAACTCCCATAGGCTGGAAACAGACCTATAAACACAGAGGCCTGAGTATAGGAGCTTTTGGCGGACTGGGATCAACATCTGTAACGCCATATACCACTGTCAATAAAATCACGGAAGAGTATAGTGGTTTTATAGTAAGCCGCGGTTTTGCTGCCATGGTAGGAGTGAATAATCTGACAGTCGGTATAGGTATAGGATGGGACTACTTAACTGATCGCGATAAGGATGTCTGGATTTACCAGGATAAACCCTGGTATGGTTTAACCCTCGGACTGAATCTGAATTAGTACATAAAAAATTACCTATGGTATATAGGCCAGGTATGAATGATTTACTTTCAGCTCAGATAACTATATAAAACAAAAAAG
Source organism: uncultured Chitinophaga sp. (assembly GCA_966211525.1). GTDB lineage: Bacteria > Bacteroidota > Bacteroidia > Cytophagales > Cyclobacteriaceae > Ohtaekwangia. Next base: position 4,013 of record CBIHOZ010000011.1, read on the forward strand.
GACTTCAACATTTTTGAAGATGTCGAAGCCCTTGAAAGCAGAAGGCTGCATGCAATATGCCTATCCGTGTACCCGGGGTGCTTTTGTTACCCAAGGATTTTTGCGGACAACAGTTGTTTTGGTGCGATGCCTTGCTGCCGAGACGGGATAATCCTTTAGCTTTTCATTGGCAGGTACCGAATGCGAGAACAGTGTAACCAGTATTTCGGTTGAGCCCAATACCAGGTGTGGCAGGTATATATAGTCCGCAAAACCGAAGAGCCATGGAGACGATGCCAGTAATAGTCCGGAAAGAAAATCGATAATCAGGTGCACCGGCATTGGTAGTAATTTAATGAGTCCGGGTTCATAGTTTGTAAACAGACTATAGCACCATGTACTGCCGCCGAGTATTACGGGTATCCACGTAATCAACGTGTTGTCTTCAAAACCGAGCAACCACGGTGTTGCCATCAACAGGCCACCCATCAGGTAATCGAGCAGGCCATGTACTTTCGTTGGTATAAATTTCATTGTTGTAAAATTTAGCCTGAGGTAATGAAGCTGTGGCGTAAATCTTATGCCTGCAAAAGCAATCGATGCAGCAAGTATACTGACTATGAGGTCTATACAGAGTGGTGAATTTCCTCAACGATTTATATAGCCGAAACTTGTTTGAACAACGCTTATGTGGTTGTGGCATTTCTGTCTAACACGGTGCACTATATATCCGTTTTTGTTACAGAATTTTTCAACCTGATTCTTGCTGATTACGTATCAACGTGTAACATTTATATTTCCACCAACATTTTAAACCCATTACGAATTACTGTAGTTTCGCGCATCTATGAACGCCACAACCCTTGCTGCTCCTTTAAGAACTGTTGGTTCGGTTAAATCATCTCGTATAGAATCCATCGATCTCCTTCGCGGAATAGTCATGGTAATTATGGCACTCGATCACGTGCGCGATTACTTTCATGCCGATGCATTTTTATATAACCCTGCTAATCTCGACAAGACCAATGTTGTATTGTTCTTTACGCGATGGATTACGCACTTCTGTGCACCAGTGTTTGTCTTTCTTGCCGGTACATCTGCCTTTATGGTGGGAAGTCGCAGAGGTAAAGCAGAGCTGTCTGCATTTTTGTTGAAGCGGGGTATATGGCTCATCGTACTGGAGTTCACGGTTATTAACTTTGCATGGTTCTTTAACTTTTACTTTTCGCTTCTGGCACTTACGGTTATATGGGCATTGGCGATTGGTATGATTGCGCTTGCCGGATTTATTCACCTGCCGTTTAAAGGTATACTCGCAGTCGGAATATTATTCGTTGCCGGACATAACATGCTGGATGGTATAGATGCTGTTGTTGGCGGCAGTAGCGCTGGTGCCATGCTGTGGTCGTTCTTGCACGAGCAGGGAGGCTTCCGCTTTCCATCGGCATTTGTATTTGTAGGGTACCCGGTTATACCCTGGATCGGTGTGATGTTGTTAGGATATTGCTTTGGCAAATTATACCAGCCGTCCTATGATGCAGCCGAACGGAGGAAGTTGTTGCTGCAACTTGGCGTTGGGGCAATCGTGCTGTTTATTGTATTGCGACTGGTAAATATATATGGAGATCCGAATGAATGGAGTGTTCAGAAAGATGGTGTGTTTACATTCTTGTCGTTTCTCAATGTAACTAAATATCCGCCTTCGTTGCTATATGTGCTGGTAACCCTCGGACCTTCTCTTGTCTTTCTGGCTGTGGCCGAGAAATATACCGGTAAATTTGCGCAGGCGTTTATATCACTCGGCCGGGTGCCGATGTTCTACTATATATTGCATCTGTACGTGATACATATACTCGCTGTGTTCGCAGCACTGGCAACCGGTTATACCCTGAGCGATATGGTGTTTAATACCTGGGTTACAGACTCGCCTGCGTTGAGAGGATATGGTTTCAGTCTGGCGGTTACATACCTGGTATGGATTGGAGTAGTGCTGCTGCTATACCCGATTTGCAAGTGGTATGATACCTATAAGCTCAATCACCGCGAGCAGTGGTGGCTCAGTTACCTGTGATGCAGTCAGAATAAATTACTCTCGGTCTTGATCTCATCAATCAGGTATTGAACAAAGCTTAGTTCTGCCAGGAATTGTTCTACCGATTTGTCGGTGTCTTCGCGCGTGAGCTCGTGGATCGCTGCATTCAAATGGACCAGGTGCTCTTTTAATACAGGTGTATAAACAACTTTTTCCATAAGGGCGGGTGGTATGGTTGCTTACTGAATATCGTAAGCAGAAAGTCGGAATACAAATTTCAGTGCGAAATTGTTATCACAAGGATTAAGCATTCGAACTGCTGTGCTGAAAAAATTAGGCCGTATATACCGGATAGGGAAGAAGAGACATCGGATTACTGGAACCGTTACGCTTTGCTGATAACGTTTAGCAGTGTATTGAACTTGATCTCGGTTTCATTCCATTCGTTCTCGGGTATAGAGTCAATGGTAACACCGGCACCGGCATATAGTATAGCTTTACTGTCGAGCAGTTGCATACAGCGCAGGTTCACAAAGATGTTGATGTTGTTGTTTACATGTACGGGTCCGAGAAAGCCCGCATAGAACTGGCGGTTATACCCTTCGTGTTGCTGAAGAAATTCCAGCGCGGGTTCGAGCGGCATGCCACATACGGCAGAAGTAGGGTGGAGCAACTGAAGCATTACAGAGCCCAGCTGCGGAAAGTTGATGGCCTTCATATCAACGGTAAAGTCTGACTTCAGGTGCATCAGGTTTCCGGCTACTACGGTCTTTGGACCATGCTCATCATATTCACGCACACGAATTTTTTTGAAGCAGCTGATCACATAACGTTCTACTAATGCCTGCTCTTCAATTTCTTTTTGTGTCCAGGCTACCGATCGTAAATTAACACCGGTGTGATACGGTTGTGTGCCCGCCAAGGCTACGGTGCGAAATGTAGTTTTGTCTTCTACGCTCACCAGTACCTCGGGCGTTGCGCCCAGCCAGCTTCCGGTTTCGGGTGAACTCACAAACGAGATGAGTGCGTTCGGGTAAGCATCACACAAATTCTGAAACGACTGTACAATATCAAAACCTAAAGGAAGATCGATCATCTTGGTGCGCGAAGGCACCACTTTCTCAAATGTTCCTTTTTCAATTTGCTGTACACCGAGTTGTACCAGTTCGGTATAGGAGGTAACAGCAGCAGAAGTTTCTGTTTTCTTCGCGGTATAGAATTTTGCCGTCTTAAATGCTATAGCAGAACGAAGTTGTTCTTCGAGCCAGGTATAGGAAGTTGTCTCGATGGGTTCTTCAGGCGCACGCAAGGCACCATCCGTGAACGTAAATTTATAGTCGGCGGGTAAATATACCGAGTCGCTGTTCCGATCGAACGGTGCGAATATAAATCCCTGTTCGAGTTCCTCGAGGGCCGCGTTTCGTTTCTGTAACTGCGGGCTCCGCGAGATGATCAGATGTTTTCGTGAATCGTTGGGAAGTCGCCATACAGCAATGGAAAATTGATTTTCCACGGCATGGTTAATCAGGTAAGCAATGTATTCAGTTTCATGTGTAACAGAAGCGGAAACTGAAGTAACTTTATTCATTCTACACTATATCTAAATCCTTGTCCTAATTTTTTCGGTCTAACACCGCCATCGTAATTCTGCTGATGCATACCAGGTCACCCGTTTCGCTGGTAATACGAATCTCCCATACCTGCGTCTTCTTACCGATGTGTATAGCCCGGGTTACACCTTTCACAAAACCATCGCGCACGCTTTTGATGTGATTGGCATTTATCTCCAGACCTACGCAGTATTGTTTGGAAGTATCAACGCAGCACATCGCAGCTACACTTCCCATGGTTTCAGCGAGTGCCACCGAAGCACCTCCGTGTAACAATCCCATCGGTTGATGAGTTCGATGATCTACCGGCATTTTTGCTTCGAGGTAATCTTCACCAACCGCGGTAAACTCGATGCCTATATTTTCGGCCATGGTATTGGGAGACCACTTGTTAAGTTCTTCTACGGTTAGATCTTCTCTGAAAATTCTCATGCTCCTTCGTTGTTCGTTAACGGTCTGGTTACCCGCTGGTTGTTAACCATTCTGGGGAATGGATTGTTATTTTATCCGCGCAGTTTCTGCTCCGATATTTTTAATTATCAAAACCGAGAACTTACCGGATGGAATAAACGGATAACTGCCTGCGATTAGCTATACTTGCGCCCAAAATAATGCAAAATTGACCAGCAAAAAAATCTACCTCATCCGTCACGGACAAACCGATTACAATCTTCAGAACATCGTGCAGGGCAGTGGTGTGGACACCGACTTGAATGACCGGGGCAGACAACAGGCGCAGGCTTTCTTTGACCGGTATAAAGATGTTCCGTTTCAGAAAGTATATACTTCGGCTCTGAAGCGAACCCATCAATCGGTAAAAGGATTTCTGGAGCTTGGCCTTCCGCACGAGCAACTGGCGGGGTTGAACGAGATCAGCTGGGGAACGAAAGAAGGCCATAAGGTAACGCCTTCGGAAGATGAGTATTACCACTATATGTTAAAGCAGTGGCAGTTGGGCAATACGAGTTTAAAGATTGAAGGAGGAGAAAGCCCCGAAGATGTGGTGAAGCGTATGCAGCCAGCGGTTGATCACATCATGAGCCGCACCGATGAGCAAACCATTTTGATCTGTATGCACGGCAGGGCTATACGCATTCTGATGTGCCTTCTGTTGAACTACCCGTTGAAAAGCATGGACATGTTCGAGCACGAAAATCTGTGCTTATACCTGTTGAATTATACTGGCTCGATGTTCTCGGTAGAGCGATATAATGATCGCGATCACTTGTTATCGTTAAGCTGAGCAAGTGCAGATTTAGCTTTGCTGTCGATGCTGTTCTTATACTCGTGCTTCTTGTAGCTCAGGGCGCGCATAAAGTACTCGCGGGCCTGCGGTATATTCTTTTCGTCAAGCGAGATATAGCCTATCTGAAGGCAGGCGTTAGGTGCAAAGTACCATGGTTCATCGCCGGTTGCTTTTATAGCTTGCAGGTAAAGATCGCGAGCGGCAACAAAATCATTTGTTTTGTGTGCAAGACGAGCCTTGCGATACGTGAACTCAACCTGGTCGCGTTTGGTAGGCAACTCCTGTGGAGCAATAGATGAAAGCATCTTGCGTGCATCTTCATAATAGCCACCATCTGTCGAGTAACGTGCTTTGGTAAGTTTAATGTGAGGCAATTCGTTATCGGCCATACTGCGTGCCGCATATTTATCGGCTTCTGAAGATTCTTTACCCAATGTTTTGGCCTGCTTGAACATCGCTTTTGCATCAGCAGCATTTCCGTTCAGCCAGTAGCAAAGTCCGATCTTGTAGTTGGCATCCTTGATATAGTTTACACCTTTATAGTTACCGATGAAGGAGCGATAGGAAGCTATAGCATTCATATAGTCGCCTTTGTGAAGATATACTTCACCGCGCAGGTAGTCGGCATAATATAGCGGCAATCCTTTCGGATGCTTGTTAAGTTCGTTCAGGTAGTACAGTGCTTCTTCACTTTGTGAATTCTTGATGGCCAGCGATGCCGCTAAAAAAAGCGCGAGCTTGTTGGAAGGGTAGGCTGCCATGTCCTGCTTTACTTCGGCCAGTGCCCAGTGCGGTTGCTGCAGTACAAAGCCGCGGGTTAACGCATATAGTAAACTTGATTCGAAGGCAAGGGCGTGACCGGAGTTCTGGATGTTATCGAGCTCTTTCAAACCAAGTTCAATGGAGCCCTCCATGCTGAGTAAGCCCAACACCCAGTCATACTTTTCGGGTACCGAGCCTATAATTACATCGAGCAACCCGGAAGGTTTTTGCACCGCGGTGAAGTTGGGGAAGCGCTTGCGTATGTCGTCTGTTACCTGGTAAGCACCGCGCAGGTTTAGCGCAGCATCAAACTCGTGACCGAACTTCAGGTATATAAATGTCCACTGCAATTGAAGTTCAGCCTGCAGGAAAAGATCGGGAGCGGAGTTCTGTTTTGTTTTGAGTTCCTGGCGTTTCTCGAAGTTGTCTTCATACTCCGAGAACTTCTCATTGTCTTCTGTTATAAGAAGTTCAAGCGCATCGGCCAGCGCCAGTACATAATGTTGTTGAGGTGTTTTAGGATTCGGCAGCAATGCACGCGCTTCATCCATCTGGAGATTGAGAACATGGTCGTATGCCTGCTGCGATATAGCATCAAACTTCCACTCCTGTGCACGTGCGGGCAACAGGCAGCATAAAAAAAGGCAAGCGACAAGGCTTGCCTTTAAGTGTAAACAAAATACAATGTTATTCAACTTTCTTTCTGCGGCTAGGTGCAGGGGTAGCAGTTTTAGCAGTTTTGGGTTTGTCGCCTTCATCGAGGGAATCCATATCAACGTCTGCTAAGATACGACCAGAATGTTCATCGATTACAATTTTCTTTTTCTCGCGGATCTCAGCAATCTTCTGCGGAGGTATAACAATGTTACAACCTTCAGCCGCGCCACGTACTACGCGTACAACAGCCAGTCCGTTGGAGAGACTGCCTCTTAATCTTTCGTAATACTTCAGGAGTTTATCTTCGATTTTCTTGGTAGCCTTTTCGCGTTCTGCCAGAAGTCTTTTCTCTTCTTCCTGGCTCTCGGCCATGATGTCGTTCAGTTCTTTCTTCTTGTTGTCGAGGTGCTCGCCACGTTCCTTGATGAGATTGTTTGTTTTTTCAATCTCGTCTTTCTTCTGCGTCATGCTATCCTTACCTTCTTTTATCTTCTTCTCGCAGATCTGGATTTCCAGTTCCTGAAGTTCGATCTCTTTGGTGATAGCGTCAAATTCGCGGTTGTTTCTAACGTTCTTCTGCTGTTCGCTATATTTCTTGATAAGCTTTTCAGCTTCCTTGATGTTCTCTTTGTGCTTCTTGTTTCCTTCTTCGATCTCCTTTAGCTCGGCTTCGTGGCGGGTGAGACGCGTTTTGTAGCCCTCGATTTCATCTTCCAGGTCCTGAACCTCATCGGGAAGATCGCCCCGGAGTTTCTTAAGTTCGTCTAGTTCGGTGTCAATGGACTGGAGTTTTACGAGTGCTTCAAGCTTCTGTGCGATTGATTGATTTTCCATTCGTTATAGGTAGCTAATTGGATTCGTGGCAGTTTCTGAAAAAATGATCGCAAAAGTAGAAAATTTTTTCATTAAAACATCCTGTAAAAGTTCTTTGGTGAATACTTCACTCTCATAATGGCCAATATCCGCAATAATAATACGGCCATCAGCATCGAAAAATTCATGGTATTTGAAGTCAGCCGTAACAAAAATGTCGGCCCCCGCTTGAATTGCCTGAGGTAACAGGAAACTTCCCGCTCCTCCGCAGACGGCCACTTTTTTAACCGGGCCGTGATTGATGTTGGTGTGACGGATCATCTGTAAATCCATACTTACCTTTAAACCTTGAAGAAACGCCAAAGGTTCAGCAGGTATCGCGAGCTCACCGATCATTCCTGAACCAACTTCTTGATTCTCATTTAATAAGGTGCTTAAATAATATGCAACTTCTTCGTACGGATGTGCCTGGCGAAGTGCTGCGAGTATCCTGCCTTCCAGGTGAAGCGGGAAAATTACTTCAGCCCGTACTTCGTTTACATACTCCTGTTTATTGCTTTGCCCTATATGCGGATTCGCTTCATCGGTCGGCATAAATGTACCCGTGCCTTCGAGTCTGAAGCTGCAGTTTTTATAGTTACCGATCTGTCCGGCACCGGCTTCATGCAAGGCTGCCAAAACATTTTCAACATTTTCTTTAGGTATAAAAGTTACGAGTTTACCCAGCGTTTCTTTTTTAGGCACGAGTATCTTCAGGTTCGTCAAGCCTATCTTTTCGCAGATCTTCCGGTTAACACCGGTATAAACGTTGTCGAGGTTGGTATGGATGGCGTAGATAGCAATGTCGTGTTTGATGGCTTTGATAACCGTGCGCTCTACATAACCATTGCCATTCAGTTTCTTTAACCCTCTGAACACGATCGGGTGGTGTGCTACAATCAGGTTGCAACCTTTGGCTATAGCTTCGTCTACCACAGCTTCCACGCAGTCTAATGTTACCAGTATACCTTTCACCTCCCAGGAGGCGTGGCCGGTAATGAGGCTGGCATTATCGTAAGACTCCTGGTAGCTTCTGGGAGCAATAGATTCGAGGTAATCGGTTACATCCTTTATCTTTACGGCCATTGTGTTATCGCGTTACGGAAATGAGTTGATCGTCAAAGTTAATTTCTCACCGCATAACACAAAGCACCTTTACCTCATTATTGCATGGCATTGATCCGTATTCTTTTATTTCCTTTTGCTGTACTGTATAACATCGTTACCTCGCTGCGCAATGTTCTGTATAATCGCGGACTAAAGCCTTCGGTTGAATTTGATATACCCGTTATCAACGTTGGCAACCTGGCGGTAGGAGGTACCGGCAAGACACCGATGATCGAACACCTGGTAAGGCTGCTGCAAAACAAGTATACTATAGCAACCCTGAGCCGCGGCTACGGACGTAAGACAAAAGGATTTCGAATTGCTTCGGACCAGGATAATGCCGAGACGCTGGGTGATGAGCCACTGCAATTCTATCGTAAGTTTAAAGAGAAGATTGTTGTTGCTGTGGGAGAAGATCGCGCCTTTGCAATCCCTAATATTTTACAAGAACACGATGACGTAAGTGTCGTGCTGCTGGACGATGCCTTTCAGCACAGACGCGTAAAGCCTTCCTTCAATATACTCTTGTCAGACTATAATCGTCCGTTCTATACCGATTACCTGTTGCCAGCTGGCAGACTTCGTGAATCGCGCAGCAATGCAGCCCGCGCCGATGTAGTGGTGATCACAAAATGTCCCCCGGAGATATCGATCGATGAACGTATGGAGGTCGAGCAAGCGGTGAGGAAGTATACTTCCAGGCCCGTGTTCTTTACAACCATTCACTATGGCGATACAATTCCATTTGGTGCTCCAGCCCAACCGTTGAATAACCGCGTGGTGTTGATCACAGGTATAGCCAATGCCACACCTTTCCGTAAGTTTATTGAAACAACCAGCACCATCGTTCACCATTTCAACCTGGCCGATCACCACGAATATACCCTGGATGATTTCAGGCGCTTTCGCGATATAGTAAAGAACGATCCGTCCGTTAGCTTCATTACAACTGAAAAAGATATGGTAAAGCTGGCCGATCGTAAGTTTGCTGAAGAAACCCGGAGCCTTCCATTATTTTATATTCCGATAGAAGTGAAATTTTTAAAAAATGGACAGGATTTTGATGCGATGATTTTAAATGCAGTCCCTGAATGAGCCGAAACCATCTCAAATCATTTAAAAGTCTATTTTTGCGCGTGCGTTTTAAACAGGTAATACTTTTAGTAAGTCTCTTCGCCATAGGCCCGTGGGCGTATGCGCAGATCGATGCTCCCCGCAGAGGGTCACGCGTTATCGATGATACTACCAAGCAGGTTTACGGCCCAAAGACTTCACGCTATTTTTATGAAGAAGATGTATTGCTGAACAAGCAAACGTATCACTTCATCGATACAACGCCCCGTAACTTCCACCGCTATACCTACATTCAGCAGCACGAAAATATGTACCAGGACCTGGGAAATATAGGTACGGCTATGAATCCTATCTATTACCAGGTACCCGATGTGATTGGTGTGAGCTCCGGTTTTCATCAATACGACCTGGTGTGGGATACCGAGCAGGTAAAGTATTACAATACACGTTCTCCGTACTCGAACATGAAAGTAATTCTCGGGGGAAAGGGCAGATCCATCACGCGGGCAAATTATAGTCGTAACATCAATCCGCTGTGGAACGTAGGCTTTAATTACCGCGGACTGTTTATAGATAAACAAGTACAACGGGCCGGCAAAGGAGATCGTAACGTACTGTCCAACTATTATGATTTATATACTGCGTATCAGTCCAAAGATAGTACCTATAGATTGTTCTTCAATTTCAGAAGAAACATGCTGCAGGCTGATGAGTACGGAGGTATATTACGAAACACCACCGACTTTGAGTATGCTGATTACTTCTTTACCAATGCTCAGCCGAACCTGACCGAGGCAACGACCAAAGAGCTTCGTATGAATCTTCACCTGTTTCATCAATATGAAGTAGGGAAGGCGTTGCAGGTATATCATATATTCGATCGCTATCGTCAGTCCAATTACTTCCGTGATACACCCGGTTCTGAACCGAAAGGATACTTTGACTATACGGACTTCGACAGCACGCACGTGGACGATGGCGCGAAGTTCAGGTTCGTACGGAACGAGGTAGGTATAAAAGGTAATCTGCTGAAACTGTTTTATAACGGATACTATGCACTGCGTAATTATAACATGACCTATAACTATATCAATGCAGGTCTTGATTCACTGGATGGTGTTAAACTGAAAGGAACTGAAAGTTACCTGGGCGGACGTATCGCGCTGCGACTTGATTCGCTGGGCGAACTCAGCGGACTGGTTGAAGTGATGCAGACGGGTAACTATCGTCTCGAGGCAAGTCTCAAGAGCCGGTGGTTTGAAGCAACGTTGAAGCAGGCGCAATATGCTCCTTCATTTATGCAGCTGGCGTACCGCGGTAGTCATGATGTTTGGTATCCTGCGTTTACGTATCCTACAAACTTCAGCGATGTCAGCGTTACACAGATAAACGGGTATATACATTACCGGTCCAAGACATTGTCGGTATCACCAGGGTTAACCTTTACGCGACTTGGTAACTATATATTTTTCAAGCAGGGAGAATTCGGACTCGCTCAAAAGGTGTTGCCGGTGCAGACATCTACAGCCCAGGTATTTGTAGCGCCCGAAATCAATTTATCGCTGTTGATCGCTGACCATATACACGTAAAGGGTAAGGCTATATATACCCGTGTACTCGAAAATCCGGAAGATGCTATCCAGGTGCCGGATCTGTTTTTGAATGGACAACTTGCCTACGAGAATATATTCTTCAACGATAATCTGGATATGCAGGTCGGTGTGGATGTTCACTGGCGATCATCGTACTATGCCCAGGGCTATGATGTACCTACGCAGCAGTTTTATGTGCAGCAGAGTTTTACATCGCTTCAGTTTCCGCAGATCGACATCTTCTTAAATGCACGCATTAAACGCGGTCGTATCTTCCTGAAGTATAACAACCTGATGCAGGCGATTACCAAAGAAGGGTATCTTCCTACGCCTCATTATCCGGGGCAGCGGAGTATTCTGGATTTCGGGTTTGATTGGTCGTTCTATGACTGATTAGAAATTGGAAGATTAATAAAATTGTAAAATTGGAAGATTGAAGGTTAACTTCTGGTGGGCATAGTTATTATTTGAATACGGGTTTAATGGTTACTGTATGGAAGCGAAGGATAAATTTACGTTAGGGCTTGAGTTGCCTACTGATCCGAGATGGATCAATATTGCTGAATTGCACCTGGAAGATATACTGGTTGATCATGCTTACTGTGAGCAGAAGGCTGCTTCATCGGGTATATCGCTCATCATTCAATATCCTGAGAAAGATATACTGGTTGAACGTTTAACGGCTATTGTCGCGGAGGAGTGGGGGCACTTTGAGCGTGTAGTGGCTGAGTTGCGAAAGCGTGGGTGGAAACTGGGGAAGCAACGCAGGGATGAATATGTAATAAAGCTCAACGAGGTAATTCAGAAAGGGGGATCGCGTGAGCAGCAACTAATGGAGAAATTGTTACTGAATGCGCTGATCGAAGCGCGAAGCTGTGAGCGCTTTAAAATTCTCTGGAAGAATATACCCGATAAAGAACTGGCTGAGTTCTACCACGAGCTCATGATTTCCGAAGCTGGTCACTACAAGAACTTTTTACAACTCGCGAAAGAGTATATGCCGGAAGAAGTGGTGATGAACCGCTGGCACGAGTTGCTGGAACAGGAAGCCAGGATTGTAGAGAGTCTTGCCGTACGGGGAGACCGCATGCACTAGTATAGATATATATACTTCACGTGTCGTTTTATATTCGCTATAAAAAGAAGAAGGGTTGCCGATTGAGCAACCCTTCTTCTTTATGAGTTATATATACTATAGCTTATTCAGAGCTGTCAGCCGGAGCTGTGCTTCCATCAGCGGGTACTTCGAGCGCAGGAGCCTGGTTAACAGGAGCTTGTTGTTCACCAGCTCTTTCCAGAATGCCGTTGCTAGAACCGCTGCTTCTGTCTGGTGTAATAAAGTTTGTTGACAGGCACAGTACCATGATACCGATGATGAAACTCCAGGTAAGCTTCTCTAAAAGATCACCTGTCTTTTTTACACCGATAATGTTGCTCGCTGCAGAACCACCGAATTGGCTGGTCAAGCCACCTCCTTTAGAATTCTGAGCCAGAACAACCAGTACTAACAGTACCGAAAAAAGGATGATTAAACCGATAACTAATGCGTACATATTTATTTTCTTAGATCTTCAATTTGAGCCGCAAAGTAAGCCTTTTTTTGTGGAAACTTCCAAATAAGCTTTTTCAGAACCTCAATTGCCTTGTCTTTTTTTCCTTGTTTCACCAGAATTTCCACCAGCGTTTCTGAAACTACATTGTCGCCGAACTCACCAGTCTTTATAGATGACAAGTCTCCCGAAGGAGGCGTAAAAGGTTTTTCTTTGGTTTGTGTTATCGAAGGTTGCGTTTTAATGAACTGTTCGATGATCTGAAGTTGTTGTTTTTGCTTTTCTCCGTCAGGCGTAAGTTCTTCTTTATTGGCAATTTCTTCAATCAGCTCTTCGCCGGAGTGTTCGGCCTTTTTTTTTCTGCCCTTGCTCTTTTGTTCCGCCTCTTCGTTGGCTTCGCTTTCCTCTTTAGCCTGGGCCGCGCGCGCAAGTTCAATGATGCGTTCCTTCCGGGATTTGGTTTCTTCCGGTTTGGCCTCATCTTCATCTTTAGCCTGCATGGCTTTCGCCAATTCCTTGATCCGCTCTTTGCGTGTTCTCGCAGTACTTACAAATTCAGTCGCGTCTTCCTCTTCGTCTTTCGCGGCTTCCTGTACAGTTAATTCAGATACGGCATCCTTTGCAACAGCTTGGCTATCATTCTCAAACAACATTTCGAATCTGTGCCGTGATTGATTCAGTTTTTCGAGATCGTGCATTACTTCTTCCGCCAGATCATGTGTTGACGTGCTTGAAGTATATACAGGAGCCGTAACAGAAACCGGTCTTTCCGCAGGAGCAACTTCAGCTACATGCGTAGATGTTTTGGTGTTGGTATAATCGAGGATGATCGTCTCTTCGGTCATTACTTCTTTCAGTACACCACGATCGGCAGCATATACTGCAGCTAATTGTAATTCAGCTTGTTGTGTACTAAAGCCATGGTCTTTTGCCAAACGGGCCGAGAGTGCATGCAGCAGCTGGCTATAGGGAAAACTCTCCTTCAACGAAAGTACTTCCTTAGCTTCTTCTATCGAACTATCAGCGTAGTGATTTAAAACTTTTATGAACAGATTTTTTTCCACAGATGTCATGCCTTAAGGTAAAAATACTAAATTTTACCAATTGGCAACTGAAGCATTGAAGATGTCATTGATTATTCGGTCGAAAATCTCTTTAGTCAGCTGTTCTTCTATGTCAGTGAAGTTTTGATCGTTCGTAAAATCCTTGTAAAAAGAGAACGACTTATCCTTAAAGCTCATCGTTTCATCCAGCGTATTCACATAAGTAACTTTCACCGTAATGGTGAGTCGGGTAGAGGATGCGTTGTTGATCTGGTTCTCGTTACCCGTTGATACCGGAGATATAGGGGTAAGTCTGAAGTCCGTAATCTCGCCATCCATCTGCAGCTCGCCACTTTCCTGCACCACCGTCAGGTCAGAGTTCTGGATCAGGTAATTCTTTAAACTGTTGGTAAACGTCTGGCCCATGTTCGCTTGCCCGAGATCAGCATTGTTATAGAACTCAGTCATCGATATAGTCTTGGCCGTAGTGCTGGTGCCCGTGAACGAATATACTCCGCACGACTCCAGTAACACCGTTGCAGCGAGGAGTGTAATCGAAAGTATAAACGATAGGGGGTGAATGCCGGACAGGGTAAGGCGCTTGCCTTTTACATTAATCTTCAAGGTCGTACTGTTTTATTTTTCGGTATAGGGTCCTTTCGGATATACCCAAATCGCGTGCCGCATATTTACGTTTGTTATTATTTTTTCGCAGGGCACGAACAATTAGTTCTTTTTCTTTTTTCTCGATCGAAAGCGAATCATCTTCCGCTTCATGCGTAATGTCATGAACATCTTCAACGTGTTCGTTATCATCGATGTGATGATTGCCTGCGGGCAGGTTGAGCACGACAGCTTCCGATGACGAACCGTTCGAAGGTTCCGGATGCATGTCTTCAAACAAACCCGGATGATCTTTTACAATCTGTGCCGCTTTAGACGGATTCGAAAATGTATCCAGCACCAGCTTTTTCAGATCGTTAAAATCTTTCTTCATGTCGAACAGTACTTTATAGAGTATATCTCGTTCAGACATGCCGTCTTTTTCCGGAGATGTACCTTTATATAGTGCTGGCAGACTTGTTTCTTTTGGAAGATAGCGCTGCAATACCTCCGCATCGATCTCTTTCTGATCAGTTGATAAAACTGAGATCTGCTCCACCAGGTTTTTCAACTGACGGATGTTACCGGGGAAGCGATACTTCAGGAGTATATCTTTCGCATCATCCGTTAACGAGATCGGCTTCACTCTATATTTCTCCGCAAAGTCAGTAGCAAATTTCCGAAACAACAGTTCTATATCTCTGCCTCGTTCGCGCAACGGTGGTACATATATAGGCACCGTACTCAAACGATAATAAAGGTCTTCGCGAAATTTACCTTCTTCAACGCTGCGCATCAGGTTAACGTTGGTAGCAGCGACCACGCGTACATCTGTCTTCTGAACTTTGGAAGAACCTACTTTAATGAATTCACCGTTCTCCAATACGCGGAGCAGGCGGGCCTGAGTGCCCAGCGGCATCTCACCAATCTCATCGAGAAATATAGTACCGCCATTCGTTACTTCGAAGTATCCTTTACGCGCTTCGTGTGCACCCGTAAACGAGCCTTTTTCGTGACCGAAGAGTTCGGAGTCGATCGTACCTTCCGGTATAGATCCGCAGTTGATCGCTATAAATTGCCCGTGCTTGCGCGGACTAAGATGGTGAATAATCTTGGAGAATGATTCTTTACCACTTCCGCTTTCACCGGTAATCAACACCGACATATCGGTCGGTGCTACTTGTATTGCTACACTAACAGCATTGTTCAGCAACGGTGAGTTGCCGATTATGCCGAAGCGTTGTTTTACACTTTGTATTTCTATATCTGAAATTGCCATGAGTCATTATCCGTTAAAAGTATATACTATATTTAAACAACCCAGAGAACACATGGCCGGGTTAGCCGTTGGTAAACTGTTAGCAGCCACGGATAATTAGCTGCCTACAACTTTTCCGATTAGTGTTCCGCCGGTACATTCCTCTACATATACATTAACATATTCACCCTTCTGATGTGTTCCCCTCGGAAAAACAATCACTTTGTTAGATGAATTTCTTCCCTGCAGGTCATCTTCCGAACGTTTCGAAAATCCTTCGATAAGCACGCGGTGTACTTTGCCGACATCAAGCTGATTACGGAGTAATGAATGCGCGCGTTGCTTGGTTACGATCTCATCCAGCCTGCGTTTCTTTACATCCAGCGGTATATCATCGGTATACTTCTTGGCGGCCAATGTA
The DNA here is from genome assembly GCA_966211525.1 of uncultured Chitinophaga sp. Classification (GTDB taxonomy): domain Bacteria; phylum Bacteroidota; class Bacteroidia; order Cytophagales; family Cyclobacteriaceae; genus Ohtaekwangia. The sequence goes on from CBIHOZ010000011.1 coordinate 19,799, forward strand.
CCCGGCCGCTCCGAGTAGTAGAACATATAGGCGAAGTCGTACTGTACAAGATCCATCAACGTAAGTGTATCCTGGTGATCTTCTTCTGTTTCGGAGCAGAACCCGGCAATCATGTCGGAAGATATACCACAGTCATCGCCCAGTATATTTCGAATGCTTTTCGCTTTCTCCAGGTACCACTCGCGTGTGTAGCCACGGTTCATCATGTTGAGTATACGCGAGCTTCCGCTTTGCATTGGTAAGTGTATATTTTTGCAGATGTTCTCGTACTTCGCCATGGTATAGAGTACCTCATCGGTAATGTCCTTCGGGTGTGAGGTAGAAAACCGTACCCTCAGATCCGGGTGAACCTGCGCTACCATTTCGAGCAGGTTGGCAAAGTTTACAATGTTACCGCTGCCGTTCTTTTCGAGCCATGCTTTGTTGTTCTCTTCCGGACTCCATTTATAGGAGTCAACATTCTGGCCGAGCAGTGTTACTTCGCGGTAGCCTTTCGCAAACAGATCGGCTGCCTCGGCAACAATAGACTTCGGATCGCGACTGCGCTCACGTCCGCGGGTGAAAGGCACCACGCAGAAGGTACACATGTTGTCGCATCCGCGCATGATCGATACAAAAGCCGTTACGCCATTGGAGTTCAATCGCACCGGACTGATGTCGGCATACGTTTCTTCGCGTGATAAAAATGTATTGATTGCTTTCTGACCGTCATCAACCTGGCTTATCAGGGCGGGCAGATCGCGATAAGCATCCGGACCAGCCACCAGGTCTACGATCTTTTCTTCTTCCAGGAACTTGGCCTTCAGGCGTTCAGCCATACAACCGAGTACACCTACTAATAATTCAGGCTTATGTTTTTTAAGACCATTGATATGTACCAGGCGATGACGAACAGTTTGCTCCGCCTTTTCGCGAATGGAACACGTATTCAGAAAAACTACATCGGCCACCGCGATATCAGACGTGGTGTCGAAGCCTTCTTTTTGTAGAATGGACGCTACGATCTCGCTGTCAGCGAAATTCATTTGACATCCATAACTCTCTATATATAGCTTCCGTTTGTTTCCGGTATTTTCTTCTTTCGAAACATGAATGGTCTCACAGGTTTCGGTATCCTGAGGATTTAAAACGTCAAGGTCTCCAATCAAATTCTCCATCGTACTCCAGATTAAGTCGCAAAAGTACAACTTTTAGTCTTTTATGGTGACATGTTGTCATGGGGATTTACAATTTTCGATTTACGATTGTAGATTTCGTCCCACTTTAAAATCAGATTATGGCCTTGATAAAAGCTGTACGCGGGCACGAGCCGAAGTTTGGGAACAATTGTTTTCTGGCAGACAATGCGACTGTCGTTGGGGAAGTGGTGATGGGCGATAACTGCACCGTATGGTTCAACGCTGTTGTGCGAGGCGATGTACATTCGATAACGATCGGCAACAACACCAATATACAAGATGGTGCCGTGATTCACTGTACATATCAGAAGGCCAGGACAACGATCGGTAACAACGTATCGATCGCACACAACGCTATCGTCCACGGATGCACGATTCACGACAATGTGTTGATCGGCATGGGCGCCATTGTTATGGACGATGCCGTGGTAGGAGAGAACTCTGTAATTGCTGCCGGAGCCGTAGTGCTGGCCGGAACCGTGGTGGAACCGGGAAGTATATATGCAGGCATGCCGGCGAAGCGTGTTAAAGATATTGGCGATGAGATGAAAGCAGTCATTCAGCGGACTGCCCGTAACTATCCGATGTATGCGGAATGGTTTAAAGAATAGTTAAGGTTTGCGGAAAAATAAACCCGCAGACACCCATTTTCTTAACTATAGAATTGTGTTTTTTTGAGCTTTTATTTTTAAATTAAAGAACGATTAAGTCGAGTTATGGCAGCAGTAGAAAATCTAGGTTTCAATCCTAAAGTCGTTGAAGATTACCAGGCACGCATGACTGCCTTGGGAAGAAACTATGTGTTGGATGAGGAGGACGAAGCTTCGGATGAATATGCTCACTTCTATTTCATCGGTAAATTTGAAGGAAGAGATGTGATCTACGATGCAGTGATCTATACCCTGCGTCTGCAACATTAAAGCGAGCTATACGAACTTGCCGAGCACCGCGCTGCCAAACATTTTCCGGAGTATAAGAAGATAACGTACGATGAAGACGAGAACGGCAATCTCGAAACACTAGATCCGCTCGAAGAAGAGATCGGTCTGTTTATGGCTGAGGTAATTATGGAGCTTGAAGAAGACGAGACGGTGAAAGTGAAGGAACACGTTGACATGGACGAGAACGCTGAATTTGGTATAAGCCTCGATGTGGGGCTCCACGTTGAACAGATCACCGATAAGATCATCGAAAAATTCATTCGTGATTTTAACGAGGATACCTTGAAACTAGATCCTACACTTTATTCCTACCAGACTGAGGATCAGGAAGCTGGTTGATTTCATGGCGCACTGTACGGTAAAAGATTTTGTGTAAATTATCTGGATGGCATATCCGGCCTCCAAAATTTCTGTACATATTTGCGCCCTGAACTCTGATCCTTAAAGAATGAAGAATCTTTCGTTGATTTTAAACATCGTGCTGCTGGTAGCAGTCGCGGTATTATTTTACTTACATTTCTCATCGGCCAAGCCTGCAACAGCTGAAGGTTCTTCAGTAGCACCAGGCGAACTTACCGTGGCCTATATCAACTCCGATACGGTATTGAAATACTACGATTACCTGAAGGCGCAGAAAACTGTGCTGGAAGACAAGTCGAAGAAGATCGAGCAGGAGTATCGTAACCGTGCCATCGGTCTTCAGAACGAGATCGAAGCATACAAGCGCAATGTAAACAGCATGACGCTTGGCCAGGTACGTGCAACTGAAGAAGATCTCGGCAAGAAACAACAGAACCTCCAACTATATCAGCAGAGCCTCGGCCAGCAATTGATGGAAGAAGAAGCTAAGCTGAACCGCGAGCTATACGAACGCATTACCAAGTTCTTGAAAAAGTATGGTACTGATAAAGGTTTACAGGTTGTATTGAAGTACGATCCTACCAGCGATGTACTCTTTGCCGGTGAAGCGATCAACATTACCAAAGATGTTATTGATGGCTTGAACTCAGAGTATACTCAGGAGAAAACAGGCGTGCCTGCTGATACTACTGCTGCTAAAAAGTAATTCACGATAAAAAATCGTAACAGAAATCCGGGCCCGATAAACTATCGGCCCGGATTTTTTTATATTTGACGACTACCTTATGGCAAGTCGTATAGCAAATGTGCTCCGCATCAAGAGCGAAGAACAAAAGCAAATCATCGTGATGCTTTGCACCGGCTTCTTCATGGGAGTGTTCATTGCAACGTACCAGGTAACAGCCGACTCGCTCTTCCTCAATCGTATGGGCGCTTACCTCGACAAAGCGTTTCTCGCTGCGGGTGCCCTTGGTATAATTACTACATCAGTCTTTGCTTTTTTTCAGAGCTGGATCCGGTTTACAACGCTAGCCCTGGGCGCAGTGGTTCTCATCCTGATATTTACACTGGGTGCATACTGGCTGCTGCAGCACGGAGACCCTGCCTGGCATAATTACTTTGTGTTTGCCCTGTATTGCATGACGGGCCCGATCACCGCCATTCTGCTGTTGAGCTTCTGGGGTATATTTGGTCGCTTGTTCAATTTCCGGCAGTCTAAAAGAATTATCGGGTGGATTGATACAGGGCAGTTGATCGCTGCGATCCTCGCCACACTCATTGCCATTCCCTTTACTTCCAAAATCATTCATGATACAGCCGATTACCTGCTGGTATGTGCTACCAGCATCGCGATTGTATCAGTGCTTCTATTCGTTATAGCATCATCATTTTCATTATCGAAAAATAACCCGCGTGAGTTTGGTTCGGGCGTACGAAGGGAGACCAGAGTCAACCGGCTGATGCGCGATCCCTATATCCGCATGCTGTCCATCTTCCTGCTCATCTCCATGGTGATGTTCATGTTCACACAGTATGCTTTTCAGCAACTCGTGCAAATTCAGTATCCGAAGGAAAGAGAACTTACCAACTTCAACTCGTTCTTTACCGGCGCGGTATATGGTATAAGTCTTATCATGCAGACGTTTATCAACCAGCGCATCATCAGTAATTATGGTTTGCGTATATCCCTCTTTGTATTGCCGCTGGTTGTTATACTGTTCGCAGTAGGCTCGTTACTTACGGGCGGTATATTTGGTTATGAAAAAGTATTGGGCACAACGGGGTTCCTGTATTTCTTTTTGTTTGTAGCGTTAACGCGTCTCTTCAACTGGACTCTGCGCGACTCGTTGGAAAACCCGGTGTTCAAGTTGTTCTTTATACCGCTTGATAATCGTCTGCGATTCAACATTCAATCCAAAGTAGAAGGGTTGATGAATGAGAGTGCACGCTTTGTAGCAGGTCTGCTGATCTTTGGTCTGGCATTCGTGCCGTTCTTTAAAGTTATACACATCGCTATATTTCTATTGTTGCTGGCGGGTGCATACTTCTATGTTGTTAACCACATGTATAACGGCTATCGTAACAAGATCCGTTTGAAATTGGAAGGCACTGACATTCAGCAGGAGAAACTTGAAAAAGGATTGTCGCAGGTAACATCGCGGCTGGAGAATATGCTTGCAGTTCCCAATCCATCCAAAGCTGTGTTCTCATTCAAGTTATTAGAGAAAATCAACGCTGCACATGTACCGGTGTGGGTAAATAACCTGATGAAAAACGAGGAGGAATCGGTACGGCTATACGCACAGGATAGAATGAATGAGCTGAAGGGACTTTCCGTTTCCGATAAGTACGTGATCCGCATGGACACAACGAAGATGGATGGCGCTGAAAAAAATGTACTGAGCAAAGAAGATCTCGAACTTATTATTCAGAACGGTGGTGATATAACCAAGACGCGGATTCAGAAGTTAACGCGTTCTACCAATCCGAACGATCGCCACTATGCAGCCGAGTTATTATTGCATACTTCGAAAGAAGAGTATACTTCGTTCCTGATGGAACTGCTGCTTGACAGTGAGCCGCAGGTACGCAACACGGCTATAAAAACATCGATCAAGAAACATAATGCCGAGATCATCAATGCTATTATTGAGAACCTGGGCAACCCGGTATATAGTAACCAGGCTATGAACGCCCTGGTGCAGATCGGTGCTATAACTTTACCGGCACTGGATACAGCTTTCTATCGCAGCGGTCAGAGTACACAAATGATGCTGCGCATCATCCAGGTGATCGGTAGAATAGGAGGGCAGCGTGCGCGTGAGATACTCTGGAACAAAATGGATTATCCCAACAAAGTGATCGTGTCGCAGGTGCTCTTGTCCTTGGGTGAATGCGGGTTCAAGGCAGGTATATCACAGATCACCCGTATCAAATATGTTATAGAATCAGATATATCCGATATAAGCTGGAACCTGAGTGCTCTTTATGAAATAGGAGATGATGGATTCAGTGAGCAGATCCGAACTGCACTGCGTTTCGAAATTCAGAACGACATTGAACACATCTATACCTTGCTCACCATGCTATACGACACACGGTCGATCCAGTTGGTGAAGGAGAATATAGATAGCGGTACGGCAGAAGGTATCACGTATGCTATCGAGCTGTTGGATGTATTCTTGTCCGAGCAGCTGAAGCAACGCGTTATACCTATACTCGATGATGTGTCGGATGCCGAGCGCATCAGTCGCCTCGAGTATTTTTACCCGAGAGTAAAACTCGATTCGCGTTTGGTGTTGAAATTTCTGATCAACCGTGATTTTACCCAATCGAACCGTTGGACAAAAGCCTGCGTGCTCTTCCAGATTGGTATACGCAAAATCGAAGATTTCAAACTTGATCTCATCGCACAGTTATTCAATCCTGATCTGTTGATACGTGAAGTATCGGCCTGGGCACTCCACAAGATCAGCGCAGCAGAGTACGAACAGAATTCACGCAGGTTAGGTGCCGATGTCAAGTACGAACTCGATGCGTTGATTATTCATTCGCGCAGAATTATGCGCTTTGAAAAAGTGTTGTTCTTTCAGGACATTAATATATTCAACGGAGTGCCGGGATTGACGCTTACATACCTCGCAGATCTGAGCGAAGAGCTCCGCATGAAGAAAGACGAATCGCTTGTGCTGGACGAACGTTCAAACAATTATTTTTACGTGTTGAATACTGGTGTAGTACATTTATACCAGCGGGGTGAGCGTACATCAGAATTCAGGCAGGGCGAGTTTATCGGAGAAATGCTGGGCGCTCATCATTTCATCAATACCAACCTGATTGTTGCCCAGACAGACGTGGTGATCCTGAAGTTCAATAAGGATCAGTTCTACGAGTTGCTCTCGGATAACGTAGAGTTGGCAGATAAAGTGCTGGAGTATATTTGAGTTCATACCATGACGAGAGGGAAGAAGATATTTAGTCTGTTTGTTGTAGCATTTGTTATCCTGATTGCTTACGCGAGTTACGACATCAGCCGCAGAACTACTTTTCCGGGATCGAAATCGCAGCTGCCACAGCGGATCAAAGACACCTACCTGCCCGGTGATTCGGTGAAATCCGATACAACTCAAAAAAGGTAACCAGAAAATTTACACTTTTTGATTTTTTTTCGGTGCAACCGGTTGATTCAACGAAAAAAAATTTTACCTTTGATACAGATTAAAGCCAACTATAGACATGACAATCCCCCTTAGTCGAGAACTTCGGGGGATTTTCATTTAATAGCAGTGCAAACATCGACCCATCCGTCTGCATATAATCCCATTCATCTGCTATAGTTTCATGTGAACGATTCAGGCATGGTACTTTTTTACTAGGCCTATATCTTTGACTCAAGATTAAAGCCAACTATAGACAGTGATTATCCCCCGGGGTCCAGGACTTCGGGGGATTTTCATTTTTAGTCGAATCTGTAGATAGCCTGCCCTCCAGCCAGTATACGTACCGTTGTTTTCTATATACTTCGGCCTGCCATTGCTTCAATATTCTCCGCCAGCGTATTTTGTCGCTGTTTTTTTCTATCTTTTCCTATGATTAAAAATATACTTCGACCTTCGTATACGATTACTCTTCTGATTGTCGTTGTCGCGGCTTGTGTAGATCATAATCTCAGTTCATCTTTTATTGTAGAATGCGATAGCGGTACAACGGTGAGTTACTCGAATGTTGTTGCACCTATTATTCAATCTAAATGTGTAACGTGTCACAACAGTAGCTCGGGCCTGCCAGACTGGTCGGTGTTGACCAACCTGCAGGAGCATGGCGCGGAGATTCAGCGCAGAATAACACTACCGTTAACAGATCCCGAAAAAATGCCACGATCCGGAAGTATAACACAAGAAGAGCGCGCGGCTATCTACTGCTGGATTCAACAAGGCGCATTAAACAATTGATATACTATATATAGATGAAGATTGTATACCTCGCGTTGCTGCTCCTCGCATCAGGTGTGTTACCGGCAGCGGCTCAAAATTATACGACCGAAAAAAGTTTTATCTCATTCTACTCACATGCACCCATTGAAGATATAAAAGCAGAGAATGTGAAGGCCGTAAGTCTCTTCAACTTGTTGACAGGAGACATTGCCTTTTCGGTTCCCATCAAGGAATATCAATTCAAGAAAACGTTGATGCAGGAACATTTTAATGAGAAGTACATGGAATCGGAGAAATATCCGAAGTCTACATTTCAGGGAAAAATTACAGGATTCAATCCCCAGACAAAAGGTATACAACAGGTATCAACATTGGGTAGGTTAACGATACACGGTGTAACCAAAGAAGTAAATGTAAAGGGTACGATCGAAAAACTGGCGGATAAACTGAACATGAAGTCGACCTTTATTGTGAAACTGGAAGACTATAATATAGAGGTTCCATCGTTGCTTCGTAACAATATTGCCGAGCAGGTGGAAGTTACCATTGATTTCGTTTTTAAACCTCAATAATTTTTTTGTTGTTTGCCGTATGAGGATAATTCTATTATTTACTCTTCTGGTATGGGCGCAGGCCGGACAAGGTCAGCAACGCTTTTTTGTTGACAAAGCTTCGGTATCTTTTTTTTCAGATGGGGTGATAGAAGATATAGCAGCCGAGAATAATAAGGTGACGAGTATATTTGATGCCGGCCAGGGAGAGATTGCATACCTGATGAACATCAAGGATTTTCAGTTTGAAAAGAAACTGATGCAGGTACACTTCAACGAGAAGTATATGGAATCGGAAAAATATCCGAAGGCATCTTTCCAGGGAAAAATTGTGGGGTTCGACAGCAGTGTTTCCGGAGTGCAGAATGTGAAGGCTGTTGGTAAGCTGACGATACACGGTGTTACACGCGATGTCCAGTTACCGGGTACGGCTGAATTGAAAAACAACCAGCTATCGCTCAAGTCGAAGTTCACCGTAAAACTTCTTGATTACAATATCAAGGTACCGCAGATCGTGTGGCAAAATATAGCACAGCAAGTAGAAGTGACCGTGGATTTTAATTACAGACCGCTTTAAGCCTGCATTTATGAAGAAACTATTTTTACTTCTTTTACTCCCCACCATTTCTTTCGCACAGGATGACCTGCTGAAAGAACTGGAGAAGCAAGATCAGAACACCGACTATACCATCGCTACCTTTAAAGGTACACGTTTGGTAAACGGCCACAGTGTTGAAACCAAAAATGGAGGAACACTGGAATTTATATTCGCACACCGTTTTGGAAGATTGAACGAAGGTTTATACGAAATGTACGGGCTCGATCAGGCGTATGTTCGTCTCGGGCTCGACTATGGTATAACGGATAATCTCTCCATAAGTATAGGTCGTAACTCGGCCGATAAGATCATGGACGGATACCTGAAGTATAAATTGTTGAAGCAAAGCTCCGGGCAAAAAAGTTTTCCGTTTACCATGACGGTGTTAGGGGGAACCGCCTATAGTATATCTCCCAAGAAAGGTAACGAGCCTGAAGGCTTTAAAACGGTAGACAGGCTGGCGTATACAGCACAGGCTTTGATCGCGCGTAAATTTACGCCCAACCTTTCCCTGCAGATTATGCCAACCTATATTCACAAAAATGCAGTGGATCAGTCGAGAGAGAAGAATGACCAGGTAGCGATTGGTATTGGCGGGCGCATCAAGCTCACGCGCAGCGTAGCATTAACGAGCGAGTATTACTATCGTCTCGATCCGCCCGATAATGATTTGTTTGAAGCCGGAAGCAAGCGGTATAATTCCCTTGGCTTTGGTGTAGATATAGAAACGGGAGGTCACGTGTTTCAGATCGTACTTACCAATACATCCAGTCTTACGGAGCGTACGTTCATCACCGAAACGAAAGGAGATTTCTTTGGTGGCGATATTCACCTCGGCTTCAACGTGACGCGAACCTTCCAGTTGAAGAAGAAGAAATAGTTCGCGAACGCATCGCACGAGACGTGAAATAATCTGCTACTTTTTTACTTTTAGGCTCTCGAACAGTTTAAACGGTAAACACGAATTGTTACTTCTTTCCATCATTGTATACCTCATTGTTACCGTAGCGATTGGTTTCTGGGCATCACGCAGAGTAAAAAACTCTGGCGACTTTATGCTTGCCGGCAGAAGTCTGCCCATCGTGTTAAGTTCTGCTGCGCTCTTTGCAACCTGGTTTGGTTCGGAAACTGTATTTGGTGCCTCGGCCGAATTCCTGGAAGGCGGACTATATAACGTTATTGAAGATCCGTTCGGAGCATCGCTTTGTCTGCTCATCTTCGGACTATTCTATGCCCGCAGACTATACAACATGAACCTGCTTACGCTGGGCGATTTCTTTAAAGTACGCTATAACAAAGTTACGGAGTTAACGGCCAGTCTCTTTCTTGCGTTACCGTATCTCGGCTATATCGCTGCGCAGCTGGTAGCCATGGGGTTGATACTCAACGTGGTGATTCATATACCGGTATGGCAGGGTGTTGTCATCAGTGCGGTGATCGTCACGTTATATACTTATGCCGGAGGCATGTGGGCTGTATCCATCACCGATTTTGTTCAGAGCATTATTATTATAGTCGGCATGTTTGCACTTGCCTATATCTTGTCGGAAAAGGCGGGTGGTGTATCCGTTGTGATTGCTGCCATGCCGGAGGAGGATATGAAATTTCTTCCTTCGTTCGAGCTGAAAGAGATTGCCGCCTACCTGGCCGCGTGGTCCGTGCTCGGGCTCGGTTCCGTGCCGTCACAGGATGTATTTCAACGCTCCATGTCTTCAGGCTCTGCGCGAACAGCAGTGTGGTCGTGCTATATAGCAGCGGGGCTGTATCTTACCATTGCCATGCTGCCGCTATATATAAGTTTATGCACCAAGCATTTATACCCTGACCAGATAACGGGCGATACACAACTTACTTTACCGAGCATGGTGCTGCAGCATACATCCCTGCCTATCCAGATTTTGTTCTTCGGGTCATTGCTGTCGGCCATCATGAGTACTACCAGTTCGGCTATACTGGCACCAGCCTCTATATTTTCGGAGAACCTGGTGCGACCGCTGGTGAAACATCGCTATACCGACAAACAATTTTTGATGCTCACAAAAATATGCGTGTTGATTTTTGCGGCACTCGCAACTATTATGGCGTGTTTTCGGTCTAATATATACGAACTGGTAGGAGAGTCATCCATACTCAGCCTCGTTTCCCTGTTTATACCACTTACATTAGGTTTATACTGGAAACGCTCCAGCAGCAAAGGAGCTTTGCTCGCGATGGTGGCAGGTATGATAACTTGGATTATCTTTGAGGCCATTGAAACACCGTGGCCAAGTTTGATACCGGCAACATTTGTTAGTTTGCTGGCAATGATAGCAGGCAGTTATGCCTGGCCGCAAGAGGAAGAAAAAGCAGTATGATAAAAATTGAATTAAGTCGTTTGAACGATGCCTTCCACATGGAAGCGCGTAATGAAGCCGGTAAAACCGTACAGATGGATTCATCACCCGAATCAGGAGGCTCTGACCTGGGCATGCGCCCGATGCAGATGTTGCTCGCAGCGATGGGTGGATGCAGCGCGATTGATGTCGTTACCATTCTGAAAAAACAGCGACAGGATTTAAAAGATATCAAGATCACCGTAACAGGCGAGCGCGAAAAAGACGCTACTCCTTCACTATACACCGAAGTGCACGCACATTTTAAATTGTATGGCGACATCGATACAGAAAAAGCGGAGAAAGCTGTAAGCCTTTCCATTGAAAAGTATTGCTCTGTGGCCAAAACGCTGGAGAAGACCGCGAAAATTACCTATAGCTTTGAGGTGATCCGGTAACATTTATCACATTATCTGCGTAGCAGTTCACATTTCAGATTCATTTTATTTTCATGGAAGAGAAAAGAAATTTCGAGACCGATGCTATACGTGCGCAGCACCAGCGCACATCCTTTCGCGAACATTCTGTGCCGCTATACCTCACATCAAGCTTTGTGTTTGATGATGCAGAGCAGGCACGTGCTATGTTTGCTGACGAAATTCCCGGCAACATCTATAGCCGTTACTCCAATCCGAACACGAACGAGTTCATTGAAAAACTTTGTCGGATGGAAGGAACGGAAGATGGTATCGGTACAGCTTCCGGTATGGCTGCGATGTATAGCAGCATGGCAGCGTTGCTGAAGTCGGGCGATCACGTATTGGCATGTCGCTCCGTATTTGGTTCAACACACCAGATCCTCAATACTATATTTCCGAAGTTCGGTATATCGCATAGCTATGCCGATGTAAATGAACCTGAAACGTGGGAGAAGAAGATACTGCCGAACACGCGCATGATCTTCGTAGAGACTCCGTCAAACCCTGCACTGGATCTGATCGATCTTGAGTGGCTTGGTAAACTTGCGAAGAAGCATAATCTCATTCTGAATGTTGACAACTGTTTTGCTACGCCATACCTGCAGCAACCGGCCAAGTGGGGAGCACACATCATTACACATTCGGCCACTAAATTTATGGATGGCCAGGGCCGTGTGATTGGCGGTGCTATATTAGGTAAGAAAGAGTTGATCAAAGAGATACGTTTCTTCACGCGCCACACCGGACCATCGATGTCACCGTTCAATGCGTGGATCTTGTCGAAGAGTCTGGAAACACTGGCGGTGCGAATGGAACGTCATTGTCAGAATGCATTGACGCTGGCTCAGCATCTTGAAAAACATCCGGATGTTTCGAAGGTAAAGTATCCGTTCCTTCCATCACATCCACAACATGAACTTGCTAAAAAGCAGATGAAGCTGGGCGGTGGTATTGTAACATTCGAGCTTAAAGGCGGCCTCGACCAGGGACGCAGATTTTTGAATGCACTCAAAATGATTTCACATACACCGAACCTCGGTGATACCCGTACTATTGCTATACATCCTGCATCAACAACGCACTCGAAGCTTACGGATGACGAGCGTGCTGCTGTAGGCATCATGCCCGGACTAATTCGTATAGCCGTAGGGTTGGAAGATGTTAACGACATCATTGGTGATGTGAACCAGGCTATCGAAGCATCACGCTAATTATATACCTGCAAGATGAAAAGACCCATCATAGCACCATCGATACTGGCTTCAGATTTTGCCAACCTGCAACGTGAGATCACCATGCTCAACGAAAGCGAGGCTGATCTGATTCACGTAGATATCATGGACGGTGTATTTGTACCAAACATCTCCATGGGTTTACCTGTAGTGGAAGCCGTGAAGCGCCATGCCCGTAAACCACTGGATGTACACTTGATGATCGTACAACCCGAGCGGTATGTAGAAGCTTTTCATAAAGCAGGAGCGGAGATCATCTCCGTTCACGTGGAGGCATGCCCGCATCTGCATCGTAACATTCAGCAGATCAAAGCGCTGGGTATAAAAGCAGGCGTTGCTATCAACCCGCATACATCCATCACCGAACTTGAAAATATTATAGCGGATATTGATATGATATGTGTCATGTCGGTGAACCCGGGCTTTGGCGCACAGAAATTCATTGAGCACACCTATAAAAAAGTTGTGGCGCTGAAGAAGATGATCACTGAATCAAAATCAAATGCACTGATCGAGATTGATGGTGGTGTTAACCAGCAGAACGCAAAAGCATTACTCGATGCCGGTGCCGATGTGCTGGTAGCCGGTAATTTTGTGTTCAGTGCTGCCAATCCGAAAGACGTGATCAGCAACCTCAAAGCGGTGCTGTCATAATACATTGAAATGTAGGGGAGATGATACGTGCAAGAGCGTAACAACCCGTTGGCTTTCTGCGTATCTTTCGGCAAGATTTTTGAAGTTTGCTCCAAAACTCACTGCCATGCAAAAATTCTCCCTGATCATTTTACTCTTCATACTTCTAAGCGCATGTTCGCGCACTGTTACCCGTGTTGATCCTTCACAACAAGTTGACCTGAGCGGTCGCTGGAATGATACCGACTCGCGCACCGTTGCCGATAAGATGATCTACGATCTCTTCGACTCTGAGACATTCAAAAATTACGCAAAGCAACTCGGACGTAAACCTGTTATCGTGGTGGGTCCCATCCGTAATAAAACATCCGAGCATATCGATGCCGATAACTATGTAAAAAAGTTTGAAGTTGTGATTCACAATTCGGCTATAGCTGAGATTGTAGAGTCTGGTGAGTTCAGAGATAAACTTCGTACCGAACGCAGCGAGCAACAAGACTTCGCTTCATCCGCGACAGCAAAACAATTTGGAAAAGAGATCGGGGCAGACCTGATGTTGTTTGGCGAGATGACTTCCGAAACCGATACGTATAACAAGAAGCGTGTGGTAAACTATGTCACCACGTTATTCCTTACCGACATTGAAACCAGTAAGCGCATCTGGTACGGTCAGGATGAGATCAAGAAGATTGTCAAGAACTGATTGAGTCATTCATTGTCTTGCACGCATCATGGACAATCTATACCAGCAGAAAAAAACAGTTCGGCCCGCAGTAACAAAAGTTATCAGGCAGATTGTTTTGCTATATATTCCGGTGGTGCTGCTCATCAGTAGTTGCGCTACCTATTACCAGAAGAACTTTGATTTCAACACCGAGTTCGAGCGGGGCGATCTGCAACGCGCACTGGCAACACTGGAGAAGAACAACAAGCAGGAACACGGCCGCTCGCGTTTCATTTACATGGTAAACAACGGCTTGTTGCTGTCGATACTCGGGCGCTACGAAGAGAGCAATGCATACTTCGAAAAAGCTTTTCTCTTTGGTGAAGATTATCACATCAATTACCTCAACGAAGCTGCTTCCTATTTTACCAATCCGTCCGTAACCATTTATCACGGTGAAGATCACGAGCACCTGATGTTGCTATACTATAAAGCGCTCAATTATCTGAAGATGAAGAAGTATGAGGAAGCGCTGGTGGAATGCAGGCGACTCAACATACGGCTGAATCAACTGAGCGATAAATATACTTCGGAAGAACGGTATCAGCGCGATGCCTTCGTCAATACATTAATGGGCATTATATACCAGGCCGACAAAGATTATAACAACGCATTTATAGCGTATCGCAATGCCCTGGAAGTATACGAGAATGACTATGCAAAAATGTTCGGTATGAAAGTGCCCGATCAGTTGAAGTATGATCTGATCAACACTGCTACCTGGACAGGCTTTACCAAAGAAGCCGATGAGTATAAAGAACGGTTTTGCATTCCCGAGTATAAACCAACAACACCCGAAGCAGACCTGGTCTTTTTCTGGCACAACGGACTTGCTCCTATAAAAAGTGAATGGAGTATAAATTTTGCCATCGATAAAGGATCGAACAACGGAGTTGTATTCAGCAACCCGGAGCTCGGCCTGGTATTTCCATTTGAGTTAGGGGAGGATGAGGATAAGAAACGATCTGACCTTACCGACCTGCATGTATTTCGTGTAGCGTTTCCAAGATATATGGAGCGCCCGTTGTATTACAAAAGTGGAGACCTGATGCTGGGTGATAAAAGTTATCCGCTGGAACTGGCAGAAGATGTTAACAAGGTAGCGTTCTATAGTTTGAAGAAACGCATGGTGCAGGAGTTCAGTAAAGGGTTGCTGCGTGCTGCACTCAAGAAAGTAACTGAGCAAAGTCTGCGCAAGGAAAATGAAAGTCTGGGTGCTGTGATGGGACTTGTAAACGCCATGACTGAAAAAGCCGACACGCGTAACTGGCAAACATTACCGCACAGTATTTACTATTCGCGTATACCGTTGACGGAAGGTGCCAACGAAGTAAAGCTATCGCTGAAGACTGCTGACGGCCAGGTTACACCGCATGATTTTACATACCAGGTGAAGAAAGGTCAAACACTTTTTCATACCTTTTCATCGTTAGAGAGTACATCGGCACCGTACCGGTATTATTAAACCATGAACATGTATACTTCCGAAGGAAAAGACTGTTTGTCTACACGTCACAAATTTATCCGCATATACCGGCAGATAGTCCTCGAAGTTGTTGATTCATTCCCTCAAATCGGCATATTGACTGTTCAATATGTACCTACCTTTAGGATGATTGGTGAATTTCGTTTACCTTTAATCCCAAAAGCCAGAGTATGAATGGCTTACATTTTTTAACTTTACGCGCCTTAATTCTATTTTTTTGAAGCGTTACGCTGTAATAATCGCCCTGCTCACAGTGATGCTGACAACAGCTTCGGATGTACTCGCTCAATACGAGAACGAGAAGGACGCTTCTATTCCGTTGGAGTATTTCTATGTGAAGCGCCAGGGACCCAGTGGGCTTCGTAAGATCTTAAGCAAAGTTACTTTTGGTTTAAGTACTGGCTACGGCAATACAACATTCAAGCATAGCCTCGATGGCTTTGGTGTATTGCAGAACCCGGATTCAATGCCCAAACTTTTTCGTCCGGCAAGTACAGCATCCGGATATTCGAACTGGATAAACCGTGTTCAGTCTTCCGGTAATACCGTACAACCCGGAGCATTCCTCGCGAACTCGGATACAACCGAACTTGGCTTTAAAAGTAAAGCATTCAACATTCCGATACGTGCTACCTTACACGTTGAGATCAGCCGCTACAAGATACGTTTAGGCGGAGGTTACTCGTTCGAGTATACCAATGTCGGCGATTTCAAACCAACCAATTACTCCGATCAGATCAGCACATACTCATCCGAAGTATCAAGCTTCTTCCTGAAGAAATACTTTTTGATGCTGGGTGCACCGGTATATCGTTACAACGAATACCTGCTGGTGGTTGATGCCAACATCGGTGGCTATAAACTCGGCAGCAAGTTCGACAACAGCGTTATCAAGAAAGGAATATACTTCAACTTTGGTGTAGCGGTTGAACGCGAGATGTCAGAATACTTCAGGTTGTTTGTTCGTCCATCGTACGAGATCAAAGGCTATAAGATCAGCATGCCGGAGAGTGGTCCGAGCATCAGTCATAAGCTCAATGCATTCTATATCAACGTAGGGGCTACCTACAGAATCCCGGAGCTCCGCAGATGTTTTCTCAAGACTTGTCATGCGCAGATGAATCATGCACATGGTAATCGCGAGTATCGCAGCCGAAGACATCCGATCTATAAAAAACAGAATCCACACTACGGAGAAAACTATCCGAACCTGATCAAGTATAAAGGCAAGAACAAGAAAAAGCTAAATCCTTACTAAAGCTTTTGATAGGTATATATTTGATTTTTAGTAATATACCTTTGCCTCTTTTTCCTCATCAAACAAGTTTTAAAAACCATCATCGTTACGTGATGAAATACCGCGCGGGTATCATCCGTTCTGTTTTGTAAAACACAAACTATAGGTTCACTCACAAGGCTTTCACGCTCGTGTAAAAAAGTCAATATTAACCCGATTTTTTGAGCCTTAAAGTGGTAACTTTTACTATCTTGCGTGGCTTTAAAAAACGCTTATTCAAGCTAAAAACAAACGATTTTAGATGGCAGAAGAAACTGGTGGTCTGACCCCTGGAAGGCAGAGTATAATCCCGATCAATATCGAAGATGAAATGCGTGGTGCGTACATCGATTATTCGATGTCGGTAATCATTTCACGCGCGCTTCCCGATGTACGGGATGGATTGAAACCTGTACACCGCAGAGTGTTGTACGGAATGTTGGAGCTGGGTGTAAACTACAATAAGCCCTATAAGAAATCAGCCAGAATTGTAGGGGAGGTATTGGGTAAATATCACCCGCACGGAGATGCATCGGTATACGATACGATGGTGCGTATGGCACAAGACTGGTCGCTTCGCTATACATTGGTGGATGGCCAGGGTAACTTCGGTTCGATCGATGGTGACTCACCCGCAGCGATGCGTTATACCGAAGCGCGTCTTCGCAGAATTGCAGAAGAGATGCTCTCGGATATCAACAAAGATACCGTTGACTTCCAACCTAACTTTGACGACTCTTTAACAGAGCCTACCGTATTGCCTGCGAAGATCCCGAACCTGTTGGTGAACGGTTCTTCCGGTATAGCAGTAGGTATGGCTACCAACATGGCTCCGCATAACCTGCGCGAAGTTGTAGATGGTGTAGTAGCCTATATAGATAACAACGAGATTACGATACCCGAGCTGATGAAGTTCATCACAGCTCCTGATTTCCCTACGGGTGCATTGATCTATGGTTACTCCGGTGTACAGGAAGCTTTCCTAACCGGTCGTGGTAAAGTATTGATGCGCGCCAAGGCAGAGATCGTTACATCGCCTACCGGTAAAGATCAGATTATCGTAACCGAGATACCGTATATGGTAAACAAGGCGCAGATGATCGAGAAGACCGCAGCTCTTGTAAACGATAAGAAGATAGAAGGTATATCCGATATACGCGATGAGTCAGATCGCGAAGGCTATCGCATCGTATATGATCTCAAGAAAGACGCGATACCAAATATAGTCTTAAACAACCTTTTCAAATATACTCAGCTTCAGTCCTCATTTGGTGTTAACAACGTGGCGCTTGTAAAAGGCCGCCCGATGACGCTGAACCTGAAAGACCAGATCAAGTACTTCGTAGAACATCGTCATGATGTAATTGTACGAAGAACAAAATTTGAACTGGCCGAAGCAGAACGCAGAGCTCATATACTGGAAGGTTACCTGATCGCACTCGATCACCTCGATGAAGTGATCAGCCTCATCCGTAACTCAAAAGATCCGGATACAGCACGCGAAGGATTGATGTCACGCTTCGGCTTGTCAGAGATCCAGGCGAAAGCGATCCTCGACATGCGTCTGCAAAGACTTACCGGTCTGGAACGCGATAAGATCCAGCAGGAGTATAAAGAAGTGATGGAACTCATCGATCGCCTCAGAAATATACTTGCGAACGAACCGCTTCGTATGGAGATCATCAAGAACGAGTTGCTGGAGATCAGAGAACGTTACGGCGATGACCGCAGAACAACGGTAGTACATAACGAAGATGATATTACGGTAGAAGATATGATCCCGAACGAAGAGATGGTGATCACCATTTCCAACCAGGGGTATATCAAACGCACGTCACTCTCTGAATACAGAACGCAGGGCAGAGGAGGCGTTGGTTCCAAAGGCGTTACCACAAAAGATGACGACTTCACGGAACACTTATTTATAGCACAGGCCCATAACTACCTGTTGATCTTTACCGATCAGGGTAAAGTATATTGGAAGAAAGTATACGAGATACCGGAAGGTAACAAAATCTCGAAGGGCAGAGCGGTTCAGAACCTGATCAATATAGAGTCCGGCGATACCGTTCGTGCCATCATCAACGTGAAGACCCTCACGGATGAACGGTATATCAACAACAACTACGTGGTGCTGTGTACTGAGAAAGGTACGATCAAGAAAACATCACTGGAAGAATACTCTCGTCCGCGTCAGGGAGGTATCAACGCGATTACCATTCATGAAGGTGATCGTCTGTTGAATGCATCGCTCACCAATGGAAACAACCACATCATCATCGCGAAGAGCGAAGGTAAAGCGGTACATTTCCATGAGTCAGATGTTCGTCCGATGGGACGTAACGCATCCGGTGTGCGTGGTGTGAGTCTTGATTCGGATACCGACAAAGTTATAGGCATGGTATGTATTACACGTGCCGATGCTAACTTACTGGTGGTATCGGAAAATGGTTACGGTAAACGTTCACTCATTGACGACTACCGGATTACCAAGCGTGGCGGTATAGGTGTAAAGACGTTTATGATTACCGAGAAAACTGGCAAACTTGTTGCCATTAAGGAGGTTGTTGATGACGATGAATTGATGATCATAAACCGCTCCGGTATTACCATACGTATCAAAGTCAGTGAATTACGCGTGATGGGACGTGCTACACAAGGTGTACGCCTCATTAAACTGAACGATGATGACCGTATCTCATCTGTGGAGAAAATACAACAGATTGTAGAGGTTAAGAACGATGCGAGCGATGCGCCTCAACTCCCTCCGCCAAGTGAAATGCCACCCGCTGTATCGGACGAAGATATAGATGATGATGCGCCTGAAGCAGCGGAAGACGACAACACTGAAAACAATAACCCACAATAAATAAAACCAACAATGAAAAAGATAGCAGTTTTATTACTTCTGATCATACCAGGAATGGTGTTGGCGCAGAAAGAAGCAAAGCCGAATATTAATAAAGCCATGACGGCTCTTAAGTCCGGTAAACTTGACGAAGCTAAATCTATAATTGATGCAGCTACTACCTACGAAAAAACAATGACCGATGGCAAAACCTGGTTCTACAGAGGTATAATTTACGGTGCTTTGGACACCACGTCAAGCTATAATTCTACTGAAAACCTCGCATCAATAGCTGCTGAATCTTTGAAGAAAGCGGATGAACTGAGCAAAGGTAAAGCGTCTACATACTTTGTACAGGATAACAACGGTGGTATGCTGTTGTACGATCAGGCTGTTACCAGCATCAGCAACTCATACCTGGTGAAAGGTGATAAAGCTTTTAACGGTGAAGATTTCAAAGGTGCATTAAAGCAATTTGAAAAAGGTATAGCTTTCAAATCAAACAAACCTGATACTACTTTCTATGAGTACGCAGGATACGCTGCCTACAACGCAGAAGAAAGAAAGAAGGCTACTGAATACCTTGCAAAATACGCTGAACTTGGCGGAAGAAGAACACAGGCTTTGACGATGCCGGCATTGCTTGCATACGAAGATCAGGACTATGAGTCAGCACTTACCAACGCACAGGCTGTATTGAAGATCATTCCTAACCACAAGGATATGAAAGCCGTTGAGTTGAACTCACTGATCCAGTTGAAGAAATATGACCTGGCTGCTCAAAATCTTGAAGCAAGCGTAAAAGCAAATCCGAACGATGCACAAAGCTTATACCTGTTGGGTGTATTGAACACCGAGCTTGGTAAAATGGAAGATGCAAAAGCAAACTTTGAAGCAGCGCTGAAAGTGCAACCCGATTATTTCGATGCACAGTTCAACTTAGCAAATTACTACCTCGTTGAAATCGACAAGACTTCAAAGGCTATTAACGAATTAGGTATAGCTGCAGCGAACGCAAAGAAAAAGCAGGCACTTGTACAGACACGTGTAAAGCAAAGCGAAGCTGCTATACCATACCTCGAGAAAGCTGAAAAAATGAAGATACCTTCTAAAGAGGCAGAGATTGAATTGCTGCAGAAGCTGAGCTTGCTGTACTACTATATAGCAGACGACAAGAACAACGAGCGCGTTACAAAGCGTATGAAGGCTTTAGGCGTTGAAGACTAACCAATAGAAGTTAGTAACACTAACTATAGTTATAACTATATAAGGGGGAAGGGGCGAAAGCTTCTTCCCTTTTTTAGTGATATATAGGATGGTTGACCCATTTTCTGCTATCTTTCTAGGATAGTAGAAACCAAACACCCCATGTCAGAAACAGTTATTACCAAAGAACAGAAAAAAACACTTTGGTTCGTCATCTCAGCCTCCTCGGTAGGTACACTCATTGAATGGTATGACTTCTATATATTCGGAAGTCTGGCAACCATATTATCCGAACAATTTTTTCCCAAGAGTAATCCCACAGCCGCGTTTCTTTCTACGTTGGCAACATTTGCTGCCGGCTTTATTGTGCGGCCTTTCGGTGCTATAGTCTTTGGCCGGTTGGGCGATATTGTAGGACGGAAATATACTTTCCTGGTAACGCTCATCCTGATGGGCGGTTCTACCTTTGCCATTGGTCTCGTGCCGGGCTATGAGTCCATCGGTATATTTGCTCCTATACTGGTGCTCGTGCTTCGCCTGTTGCAAGGTCTTGCATTAGGAGGCGAGTACGGTGGTGCCGCTACCTATGTAGCCGAACATGCACCAGCTTCTAAACGCGGCTTCTTTACAAGCTTTATACAAACCACCGCTACCCTCGGACTCTTTGTTTCGATCGGTGTAATTCTCGCAGTGCGCGAGTCGATGGACATCGTTGAGTTTAACGATTGGGGGTGGCGCATTCCATTTATACTCTCCGCTATATTGGTGGGTGTGTCGGTATTTATCCGAATGCGTATGCACGAGTCGCCTTTGTTTGCAAAGATCAAAGCTGAAGGTAAAATATCGAAGAATCCGATCAAGGAAAGTTTTGGTAACAAAGAAAACCTCAAGCTGGTGCTCATCGCTTTGTTTGGTGCAGCAGCAGGGCAGGGTGTAGTGTGGTATACCGGCCAGTTCTATGCCATGACCTTTATTGAAAAGACCTGTAACGTTGAATTCGTTCAAACCCGGAACATCATTGCGATAGCGTTGCTCATAGGCACTCCGTTGTTTATATACTTCGGATGGCTGTCTGATAAAGTAGGGCGAAAAATAATAATGATGATCGGGATGATCCTGGCCGTCTTACTATACCGCCCGGTATACAGGCAGATGTACCTGCTTACCGACATTCAATACAAAACTGAAATTCCTTCAGAGAAGAACATCACCAAAAACATTCGTGTTACCGATGCTGGTGATTCGGTTACGGTAAAGAAAACCATTCATGTTTATGACGATGGCAGTAACCAGATATTAACCAATACTGTCATTCAGAAAAAAGAAGGCGAGCGCACCGTTGAGGATAAAAAAGAAGTTACGCTCAGCGGTGAACCTTACTATGCACTGATTGGTCTTGTACTGGTACAACTCGTGTTGGTCACCATGGTATACGGACCGATCGCTGCGTTCCTTGTAGAATTATTCCCGACACGTATTCGCTATACATCGATGTCGCTGCCGTATCACATCGGTAATGGTATCTTCGGGGGACTTACTCCATTCATTGCTACCATTTTATTCGAGAACAGTAAAACTGCTGAAACTCCGGCAGGCGATCCGCTGGCGGGGTTATGGTACCCAATCATCGTAGCCGCTATTACATTTGTCGTGGGTATGATCTTCCTCTCGAACAAGCCGAAGGCAGACGTTGATGAATAAGGTATCCTTTGTGTAACTTAGAGTCTTCTTTGCGTCTTCTTTATAGATTAAAAAATCCAATTGCACAGAGAGCTCAAAGAAGGCACAGAGTTACGCAGAGTAAATACGGATAACGATTAACCAATAACGGATAACGCCCCCGGATGCCATTCACGCCAGCCCATCCCGCCATTGTACTTCCCTTCCTGAAATGGAGGAGGCTCTCGGCAACGGCTTTGGTGATTGGCAGTATGTCTCCGGATTTTGAGTACTTCTTTAAACTCAGCGTTAACAGTACGCATAGCCACACCGTTGGCGGCATCTTTTACTTCGATCTTCCGGTAGCTCTTGTGCTGTCACTGGCATTTCACCTGGTAGTAAAGCAAAACCTGTTTGCTAACCTGCCCGTATTTTTTCAGCAACGCTTTTATGATACACGTTCGTTTGATTTTATAGCCTATCTGCGCAAACATCCCATTCAGTTTTTATTCTCTGCTATACTGGGAGCAGGATCGCATTTATTCTGGGATTCCTTTACGCACAACAGCGGCTACTTTGCGCGCAACCTCTGGTTCTACAAAGGCACTGCCATACCATTTGACGGTGTTAACTACCCGTTGTTCTATGCGCTGCAACATCTCAGTACTATTGTGGGGTTGATTTCCGTAGCGTGCTATATATACTTTCGCGAGCCGCAGCAACATGCTGTTATTACACGACCATCCCTTGTATATTGGTTCGTACTAATATTGATCACAGCTGTAGTTGTGCTGATTCGTTTTGCTATATATCCGTATGATTATAACCTGGGCAATGTAGTGGTAAGCAGCATCAGCGGTATATGTTTTGCGCTGATCGTTAACGGTATGTTTCGGTTTCGAAGTATAACAACAGCCTGATGGCAAAGAAACAATCACAGTGGGCACAGGTCGGTAAACGCAAGGTGGAGCTATCCAACCTCGAAAAGATACTCTTCCCGGAAGATACGATACTCAAGGCCGAAGTAATTCAATACTACCTGTCCGTAGCGCCTACCATTCTGCAACATATAAAAGGCCGAGCGCTTACGCTGATCCGTTTCCCGGATGGTATTCATGGCGAAAGTTTCTACCAGAAGAACAGACCCGATTGGGCTCCCGACTGGCTGGAGTTTGTCACGCTGGGTAAGGAAAAGAAAGACTATATCATTGCAACCGAACCGGCATCGCTGGTATGGCTGGCGAATCTTGCCTCACTCGAATTACATCAACTACATGGGCGCAAACCAAATTTTGATTGTCCTGATTACATGGTGTTCGACCTAGATCCTCCGGAAGGATATGATTTTAAAAAACTTGTTCCGATCGCACTTCAGTTAAAAGAATATATAGAGTCTTTTGGATATACTCCATTCGTGAAAACCACCGGTGGCAAAGGTATACATATCTGTTGTCCCATCGAGCCGAAGTGGGATTTCCACACCGTGTTTGAAGCCGCCGAAGCGATAGCCAAGCCCTTTGTAGAAGAACGATCATCAACGGTAACACTGCAAATCAAAAAGGATGCGCGTAAAGGCCGTGTGCTGGTAGATATATACCGCATCCGTTCCGGACAAAGTATAGTATCGCCCTATAGCTTGCGGGGTCGGGTGGGAGCACCGGTATCCATGCCACTTACGTGGGATGAGCTGACAGAACTTACCGATCCTAAAATATACTCTATCAAAAATGCATTGGATAAACTTGAACGTGATGGCGATGCATGGGAAGGTATAGATGCCTACGCGGTGGAACTCCACACACATCGAAAGAAGAAGGCTGCACCCAAGAAGTTGCCGCCTTCCAAAAAACACAAATCGCCGGAACAACTCGAGGCCTATACGAAGAAGCGCGACTTCGAAAAGACACCGGAACCATCGGGCACAAAGCCGGATATAACCGGGAACAGTTTTGTGATCCACCGTCACCATGCATCGCGATTGCATTATGATCTGCGACTGGAGCAGGATGGTGTGTTGAAGTCGTGGGCTGTACCGAAAGGACTTCCTCCATATCCCGGAGTAAAGCGACTTGCTGTCCAAACCGAAGATCACCCGATGGAGTATTTAACCTTCGATGGCAAAATCCCGAAAGGACAATACGGTGCCGGGGAGATGTGGATCTATGCGCTGGGTAAATATCAGATCACCAAAGACAAGAAAGACGGTTTTTACTTTCGGTTGAGCAGTAAAGAAATAAGCGGTGAGTATCGCATCCACAAAATGAAAGAGAAGGAATGGCTGCTGGAACGTGTCGATGAACCGCAGGTAAATTACCTGAAGCAGACCATCGAGCCTATGCTTTCAGAATCTACCGAGAAGCCACCGAAGAGCGATGACTATATATTTGAGATGAAGTGGGATGGTATACGGGCGCTGATTGTACTGGAAGACGGCCAGATCACCATGCGCACACGGAATCATAACGACATCACCAAACAATTCCCCGAACTGCTGGATGGCAACAAAGCTTTTCGCGCGACCAACGGTTTATTCGATGCCGAGATAGTGTGTCTCGATGATGAAGGTAAACCTGTATTCAAACGCGTTATCAACCGCATGTCGAGCAGCGGTGAAAACAACATACAGAAACTCACCAAGAGCAACCCGGCCTACTGCTATATATTTGATTGCCTTTACCTGGATGGAAGGACGCTCGTCAATGAACCCTTGATGAAACGAAAAGAGTGGCTGAAAGATGCCGTGCGACCGGAAACCTCGTATCGCATCAGCGAGTTTGTAGAGGATGGTGATGCGCTCTTTGAAGCCGCGAAGCTTCACGCACTGGAAGGCATCATGGCCAAACAAAAAAACAGTAAATACTTTCCGGCTAAGCGCAACGACTGCTGGCTTAAGATAAAAGTACGCCAGACGGCCGAGGTAGTAATCATCGGCTATACCAAAGGTAAAGGAGAGCGAGCGGTTACGTTCGGTGCGTTGCAAATTGCCGAGCGTGTAGGCGATGCGTTGGAGTACCGCGGCAAAGTGGGCACCGGCTTTGACGATGCCATGGTAAAAGATATACTCAAGGAGCTGAAGAAGGCGCAACCAATAAAGAAAACAACGGCCGTTGGTAAATTTGTAGACGCGAACATAACCACCTGGCTCGAGCCCATCGTGCTGATGGAAGTGAGCTATTCCAAATTTACACCAGACCGCATGTTCCGCGAGCCGGTATTCGTACGACTTCGCCCTGATCTCTCGGTTGTGGAGTGACAGACTATTTGGTAACGCAGATCTTGTCTTTCAACTTCGCTTCGGCTTTTAATCCGAGGGCTTCTGCTTTCTTCAGGTCTTCACACGCTTCGGTATATTTGTTCAACCGGTAGCGGGCAATCGCGCGGTTGTAGTAAGCAGGAGCGGAGTCTGGTATATAGATCAGCGCAGCCGTATAGTCTTCCACAGCATCAGCATAGCGTTCCTGTTTCAGCAGAACATTTGCGCGGTTGATCCATGCCTTTACAAAACTCTCCTTCAGATCGATTGCTTTGGTATAGTCTGAAAACGCACCGGTATAATCTTTCATCCGCTCTTTCACGATACCACGACTCAGCCAGATCTCCGGATCTTTCTGTTCAATCTCAAGCGCTTTGTTATAGTCATCCAAGGCTCCTTTCAGATAGCCGCCTTCGAGGCGTTGAAAGGCACGTTCGAGGTAAGGTGCCAGCATACTGGAGTCGCTGTCGATAGCCTGTTCCAGTGGATCTTGTGATGCTTTTCGTTCTCCCTTTAACCGCTTGAACACCGCGATGTTATGCAGTGCTACCGGATGATTCGGATTAATGGATAAAGCTTTGTTGAAGTCGTCTAGGGCAGCCGTTGAGTCCTTCATACTTTGCTTTGAAAGACCGCGGTTCACATAGAAGTCAGCTTCTTTCGGAGAGAGTCGTATAGCGGAGTCCAGCCACGCAACAGAACGTTGCAGGTTGTTTTGCTTCTGGTCGATAACGCCGAGGTAATTATAGATCAGCGGCCGGTTGCCACTTTGTGCCGTTGTGATCGGATTGCCACTGGTGCCGGGCGAGCGGTTGAAATATAGGGTTTGTGTAGCACCGGGCGGAACCTTAAGGTAACGCGTGAAGTCTTCGTATGCCTGATCGTATTTTTTCAATTGATAGCGAATCAGTCCGCGGCTGAAGAGCGCTTCCGGGTTGTCGGGCTTGCGTTCCAGATATATACTATAATCGGTGAGCGCTCCTTCGATGTCCTTTAATTGTTCGCGGGTAGAGGCGCGGACAAAATAAGCCTCGGTAAATCCGGGGCGTTCGGTAAGACATTGGTTGAGTAATGTAAGGGCCTTGCTATACTCGCCAGCGTCATGCGCCTCCTGTGCCTGTTCAAAAAGTTCTTCGGGACGAACCTTTTTCTGCTGAGCAAACACCACGGTGGTAGCGATGAGCGCGATAAAAAATGAAAACACTTTCATGACGTGAAATATAACGAAAGAATCATCGCTTTCTTGCAAACCCTTTGGCATCAAATCCTGTTTAATTCATCATGGAAACCACAAAAAAGAGCACTCGAAAATCTGAGAGCAAGGCTTCGGATGAAAAGATAAAATCAGCATATATAAATTACCTGTTAACCGAAGGCCGTCAGCCGGCATCCATCTATAAATTCTGCCTCGACAACGGTATGAAGGAAGAGGAGTTCTACAACCACTTCGGGTCGTTCGAAGCGCTCGAGCGAAATATCTGGAAAGGCTTTATTGACAAAACCATTATTCGTTTACAGACGGATAATTCTTTCAACGAGTTCTCTACACGCGAACAGGTTCTTGCATTCTATTTTACATTGCTCGAAGAATTGCGCGCCAACCGAAGCTTTGTGCTGCAACAGCTCGGAAATATCAGACGACTGGAATTGACTCCTGGTTTTCTGAAAGGATTTAAGGAATCGTTCGAAACGTTTTTCGAAAATATACTGAACCATGGCAAAGGAAAAGGAGAGGTGGCCAATCGTCCGTACCTCGACAAGCGTTATCCGCAACTCTTCTGGCTGCACATGGGTTTTATACTGACGTTCTGGAAAGAAGATGACAGCACAGGTTTTGAAAAGACAGATGCAGCCATCGAGAAATCCGTTAACCTGGCGTTCGATCTCATCGGCAAAGGTGCTGTGGATGCAGCAATCGACTTTGGTAAATTTCTGTATCAGAACAAAAGATAGCGGCACGCTGTTACACACTTGCACGCGCACACCTCACTATAGATAGATCGAGCCTTATTTTCTCTCCCGATAATTATGAAAGAATTTGAGCGTATACCTGTGACCAAAGTTCAACGGGCCACAAAATTTATAACCACCGGAGCCAAGATCGGAACCAACTACCTGAAGCATTATGGTAAGAAGCTGATCAACCCGGATGTTTCCAAAGACGAGTTGCATGCTGATAATGCAAATGATATATATAATTCACTGAGCGAACTGAAAGGTGGTGCGCTAAAAGTAGCGCAGATGTTGAGCATGGATAAGAACCTGTTGCCAACGGCCTACCAGCAAAAGTTTGCCATGGCACAATATAGTGCTCCGCCTTTATCATATCCTTTGGTAGTAAAGACTTTCCAGAATCATTTCGGAAAAAGTCCCGAGCAGATGTTTGAGACATTTACCAAAAAAGCAGTGAATGCTGCTTCGATGGGACAAGTACACCAGGCAACACTGAACGGAAAAAAGCTGGCGGTAAAAATTCAATATCCCGGTGTTGGTGATAGTGTGAAGTCTGACCTCGCGATGGTAAAACCTATTGCACTCTCCATGTTCAACCTGAATCCGGTGGAGTATGATGAGTTCATTAAAGAAGTTGAAGAGCGCATGCTCGAAGAGACCGATTATAGTCTGGAACTGAAACGGTCTATTGATTTGTCGCAGCGAAGTCGTGATGTGAAGAATATAGTCTTCCCGCATTACTACCCGGAGTTCTCGTGTCCGAAAATTCTGACAATGGATTGGCTCGAAGGTAAAATGCTGGGCGAAGTGATCGGCAAAGAATTACCAGCCGGTGCAGCGGACAAGATTGGTCAGGCGATGTGGGACTTCTACCATTTCCAGATGCACCAGTTACGTGCTGTTCATGCTGACCCGCATCCTGGTAATTTTATTATCACGAACGACTACAAACTGGGCATCATCGATTTTGGTTGTGTGAAGGTTATACCGCCGGAGTTCTATAATGTATACTATCGCCTGCTTGATGCCGATATACTGACGGATAAAAAGAAGCGTGACTTTGTGTTTGAGCAGTTGCGTTTCGTTTACCCGAGCGATACTCCGAAAGAGCGTGAATTCTTTATGGGCATCTTTACGAAACTTGTGGAGCTACTGGCCCGTCCGTTCCGCTCTGAAAATTTTAATTTTGCCAACGATGATTACTTCAACGAGTTGTTTTCATTCGGAGAAACGCTCGCCAATATGAAAGAGCTGCGCGAATCGAAAAAAGCCCGCGGTGTAGGAGAGGCTATCTATATTAACCGAACCTACTTCGGACTTTACAACATTCTGCACGATCTGAAAGCAACGGTAAAAACTGGTTATTAAGAAGTAAGAAGTAAGAAGTAAGAAGTAAGAAGTAAGAAGTAAGAAGTAAGAAGTATACATTCTTCAGTAGCCGTCACTGAAGAATGTATGCTTTTTCATTTCGACTATAGCAGAAACGCATCTGTTTTCTGGAAGAACCATGCAGGCTCATCGTAGAATATAAAATGCTTGCCGGTGTCGGTGATTTCAACTGTGGCTTGCTTCACGTTGCTTACCTGTGCCGTATACATCGCCACTGCCGATTCGTGTGTAACGCCATAACTCTTGTAGGCAATCCATGCGCCCATTAAGAGTACAGGACATTTGATCGAAGCAACGGTCTCGCGCAAATCGGTAGACATCATCTCGTACATTACTTTCGCTTGCGTTTTTACATCAGCCTTCTTTGCAATGGCCATCACTTCATCAATGCGCTGCGGACTGGTAATCATCGAACCCAGAAACATGCGTGTGTTGGCTTCGAATTGTTCCTGCGTTTGTGCACTCATCATTTTATACATGTTCTCGGCCATAGGCTTGGCACTTTCAACAGTGGCACCGGGCATTTGCAAAGCAGGCATGAATGGAACGCCATCCACTGCAATTACTTTTTCAAAGAGATCAGGAGCGGAAGCGGCAGTCCACAAAGCAATAAAGGCACCCATGCTGTGTCCTATAATTACAGGCTTCTTCAGTTTTTTGGTGCGTGTATAGTTGATCACATCGTCTTTTACCGCAGCCAGGAAATTATCGCGGGTAGCCGGGGCGTTGCCACCGAAGCCTGCCAGTGTTATAATGTGACATTCATATTTATCCTGGTAATGAGCAACGGTTTCTTTCCAAACATCGCCACTGCAGGTGAGACCATGAATCAGGATCATGGGCTTGCCACTGCCTTTTACGTCTACCGTAAACAGTGACTGAGCGAACGATGCGATCATGTTGCCCAATAAGAAGGCAATCAGTAAGCCAATAGCGGGAAGAGAAAATATGCGTTTCATACGAGGTTTGTTTTAGTTGATGCACCAAAACAACGCAGCGGCTACCGGCTTCTAAACTATTATTGACCAACGGTATATACGTATTGACGATTGTGGGATGATCTGTGTGCATTGAATCGCCACCGGTTTGAACTCGTCCATTCCAATGGGTAAAACAGCTGGTCAATACTTTCAAGCTCTTGGTCAATGAAATGTGCTACGATCCTGGCGATCTGACTACCTTGCATTACTATGAAACCGAAATCCTCCTTCAGACAGGTGTTTCTTCGCTACAAGCTTCACCATATACTGTTCTGGATTTTCTATTTTGTATTCTGGCTGTCGATATACTTCAAGTCTTATCCGTTTTCGCTGTTGCTGGTCAACACCACGTTGTATGCGGTCTTTACAGCGGCCTCGTTTTACCTTATTATATATGTACTCTTACCGCGTTACCTCAACAAGCGGCAATACCTGGCCTTCTTCGGTTTGTCGATTATAGCCCTGGTGGTTTTTTCGGCTGTGCTGGGAGCCGGGCTGTATTGGAACATGCATGACTATGTAACGCAACACAAGATCCAGTACACTCAAACTTCGCTCTATGCTTTTATGAGTATATTTTCGATGGTATGTATGCTGGGCGGGGCAAAATTGTTCAACGACCGGTTGCGTTTGGAACGCCAGCGACTCGAGGCAGAACTTCGGTATCTGAAGGCACAGGTTAATCCTCATTTCCTGTTCAACGCCATCAACAGTGTATACTTCCTCATCAAGAAAGATCCGGATAAGGCTTCCGAAACGCTGATCAAACTCAGCGACCTGTTGCGCTTTCAGTTATATGATTGCTCGGACGAGAAGATACCCGTTGAGAAAGAACTCGACTATATTCAAAACTATATTGAGCTCGAAAAGATCCGGAAGGGAGCACGTGTAAAAGTAGAATATAGCTGCGAAGGCAACATGAGTGGTTTTTTGATAGCACCGTTTATGCTGATACCTTTTCTGGAAAATGCTTTCAAGTATGTGTCGAACTACGCAGACTTTGCCAATGTGATCCGGGTAAAACTGGTGCGTACGGAAACAGAATTTACTGCAACCTTTATGAATACACATGAAAATGTTCAGCGAAGCGGAGTAGGAGGGATCGGTCTGGCCAACGTAAAGCGCAGACTGGAACTGGTATATCCCAACCAACACCACCTGCACCTAGATGAACAACGGGATACCTATACGGCAACCTTATCCTTAAAAGTAGCATGAACCGAAAGATACAAACCCTGGTAGTGGAAGATGAACCGCTGGCGCGCGAAGGCTTGATCAACTATATAAAGGATATTGATTTCCTGGAAGTGAAAGCCGCGTGTGAAAATGCGCTCGAAGCCAACCAGGTTTTAACGAGTATGCCCATCGAACTTATGTTCCTGGATATACAGATGCCGAAGATCACCGGTATAGATTTTCTGAAGTCTATCAAAGAGCCACCCATGGTGATCATGACTACGGCCTACCCGAACTTTGCCTTGCAGGGGTACGAACTTGATGTGCTCGATTACCTGGTGAAGCCTTTTCCATTCGATCGCTTTCTGAAAGCCGTGAACAAAGCCCGCGACTTCTTCGAACTGAAAACGAGGAGTCATGAACCAGCAGTCACCACATGTGACGACTACTTCTTTGTGAAATGCGATTATCGTTATGAGAAGATTCACTTTGAGGATGTACTCTATGTAGAAGGTATGGAAAACTATGTGGTGATCCATACAGCCACCAAACAATTTATGACGTTACTAAGAATGAAGAATGTGGAGGAGACGTTGCCGCCATCTTCGTTCATTCGCATTCATAAATCCTATATCGCTTCCGTGAAAGCCATCTCGGCTATAGACGGTAACGAGGTTGTAGTAGGCAACAAGAAGCTGCCGTTAAGTCGCGAGAAGAAAGCGGAGATCCTCGAAAAGCTTCTTAAAAATTGACGAGCCGTTGTCGGGCACGGAATTTTTAACGCTGCCGTTTAAAAAAGATGATGTTTTTGTTTTGATAATAATATTCATTATCAGTACTTTAGTATCGTTCATTTCATTTTTTAAACTAAGTACACTATGCGTGCCATCTGGAAAGGACACATCCAATTTTCACTCGTAACAATCCCGGTAAGAATTTATAATGCTATAGATTCTGGTCAAAGTATCAGTTTCAATCTCTTATCCAAAGAGGGCCATAATCCGGTGAGTTATGAAAAGAAAGATAAAGTAACAGGTCAGACATTAAAGACAGAAGATATCGTAAAAGGATATCAGTATGAACCTGGCCAATATGTGATCATCGACCAGGAGGACTTGAACAAAGTAAAACTCAAAAGTGAAAAAGTAATTGAGATTGAAGGCTTTGTTGATACATCGGAAGTTAGTCCAACACTATACGAAGCTCCATACTATATAGGACCGGATGGTGATGTAGCCGCAAAGACCTATGGCTTGCTCAGTCATACCTTAAAAGAATCCGGAAGAATTGCTGTTGGTAAAGTAGTATTGCGTGATCGTGAGACACCCGTGTTACTTGCTCCGATGGAAGGCGGTATGGTAATGTATCGCTTGCGTTATCCGAATGAAGTGCGCAGTATGCGCGAGGTACCTCAGCTACTCGAAGTTAAACCGGACAAAGAACAACTGAAGCTCGCGAAGACGCTTGTGGATTCCATGACCACCAAGTTTGCCAACATTGAAATGAAGGATCACTATACCGAAGCCTTGAAGAATATCATTGATGCCAAGGTGGAAGGTAAAGAGGTTGTTACACGCATCGAAGAAATTCCGAAGGTGGTTGATATCATGACGGCTCTGAAGGCAAGTATAGATGCCGCCAAGAAACCAATGGAGAAAGCGAAAGGCGAGACTGCAAAAAAAGCGAAAGCCGAAAAAGAAAAACCAGCGAAGACTGCGAAACGAAAAGCAAGCTGATATTGTTACTCTGCCACAATACGTTACACGTTATCAGTTAAACGAAAGTCAAACAATATTCGCGGACAATTCCGGTTAACTATAACGGATGCCTGATAACAGTCAGGTAAACAATTAGCGGATAACGTTTAACTTTACACCGTGGCAAAAATAATCCAGTTCAAAGTAGATCACGTTCCGGAGAAATTCGGACCTCAGCCCGCGCGCGCTAACAAACAGCACAAGCCGCAGGGTAAGGGGAAAGAACTGGAGAAACTTGGCCAACTCAATCTCTTCGGCGGAGGCAAAGTTGTTCGACTGAACCAGATCTCCGTATTCGAAGAAGCATTGATGCTCGATGATCAGGGCGATCGCGCTACTGCCAGAACCCGCTACTTAAAAGCAATCGAAGAACACGACTCGATCGCTGATGCTTATTGCAACCTCGGCATTCTTGAATTCAAGGAAGGCAACAATACCAAGGCCATAGACTTCTTTACACTATGTCTTAAAGAAGAGCCGCGTCATTTTGAAGCGCACTATAATTTAGCAAACCTGTATGCGGAAGTGGGTAACTTTGCATTGGCCAAAGTACACTATAGTGTATCCATCGAGATCGAACCGAATTTTCCCAATAGTCATTTCAACTTAGGACTAACGTTAGCCATGAATAAAGAATTTGCTGAAGCGATTAACGCGCTGAAGCACTATCGGCAACTCACACCAAAGACTGAACACAGCCAGGTTGATGAGCTCATCCGGAAGTTGATTAGTACTTAAGTTTTTTGTTTCCCGCAGAAATCGCTGATTTACGCAGAGGTAAATATCATACGCTGTTAGTAGCGTAATATAATATCTGCGTTTATCCGTGGTTTCTGCGGGAGAATCTTTTTTACATCGTCCAGATAGTGATGAAGAAGAGGAAGAAGCGATACGCCTCCAGTGCCAGGAACAATCCCAGTATACCTGCAAAAGCTTTCAGAATTAAACGCTTGCCTTTCTGCCCGTAGAATGTGCGGGCCGCATAGAATATAAAGTAAAGATTAGTAGATACAAAGATGATGGTGAGCGTGAGGTCATTCAAATATACTCCGTAAGTCGCATGGCTAACCCGGAAGATCTTGTTGATGAGTGCGAACAGTAATGTTAGTCCGATCGCATTCACCGCTAGGTTAAAACTTGTAAGCTCCACCGAGAAAGCCACATGGTCGGTAAAGTACCGGTTCTTCTTCCGGAAGATTAGACTGAGCGGTAAAGAAGCCAGCACAACAAAGACTACAATCAGCAACTTGGCAAGGCTTGTAGTTTTATCGTTATACATCAGCTCAAAGCCGGCCATGGTCATACCATCTTTTTTCAGAATGCCGGCAACAATACTTCGCACCAGTTTACTATGCGGCAGCACATGCAGTTGTGTATACAGCGATGAGTTGAACATCTGCAGCACCGGAAAAAGAAAATATACCAGGTTCAGAATGAAGAACATCTGCAACGGTCGCATGTACATCACCCTTCTGCCATCGACATACTCACGGGATAGAAAGCCCGGCCTGGATATAGTTGACCATAGCGATTTGATAAACCGGTTATCCACGAAAGTGGTGGCAACCATTACGGCTCCTAAAAACGATTTGAACTTGCGGTCTTTGGGCTCAATGACTTTTTCGCCACACAAGTTACAATACAATCCAACGAAAGTGTGGTCACAACTTTTACACGTGTGTTCTTGCAAGGCGAGGTTATCCATTCTCTACAGGCTCTGGTTAGTATATACTTGTCAACGAATAACGGATCTCTGTTAAGATGTCGTCACGTATCGCCAAGTACTTTTAATACGCGATGTGCCCGTACGGTAAACCCCGGCGATGCATAGGGGAGTTGATCTTCGAGTATAATCTTCAATTCTTTTTTAAGATCCGGTTCATTTTCAATAATGTTACTCAACACTGTCATGGCAAATGCCTTGATGGCAACAGCCTCCTTTTTACTTTCCAGGTATTGAAAGCAAAGACCAGCAACACTGCCGTGAAGAGATTTTGGTATGATACAGAATTGGAGCATGCGCATTGTATTTCGTTTTACCGCATCGTGGATGCCGGGCTCCTGCAGATGTTTAAGGATTCGTTTCAGATGAGGCTTCACCAGGGCCGGGTTGCGTTCAACACACAGGTTAAGCGGCCATGATGCGCGCTGCGTAATGCGGTAAGGTCCCTTCAAAAACGTATCAACCAGCACTTTAAAGCGGGCGGGATTATCGTTCACATAATCAGCAATTTTGGTAGCCTGACTTTTAGTGTGTGCTTGAAGTAATTCGCGTGTTAAATCCATTGAAAGGTTATTAGATCAATTGGCCGTCACTACAGACAGATAGACTTTTCAAAATAAGTGTTTTTGATTTTGCCATTTACATTTGGTTAAGATTAAACCTTGACCTAATGGGAGTACTTCTAGCACTACTGTCTACTGCTTTAGTCCAGATCGGTCTTTGTATCTTTTGTTTTATCCAAAAAGCTCGTTTGAAGGTTAATACTTAATCACAAATATTTTTTTCGGGCACGTGGAGCTTTTGAACATCAAAGAGCTTCACGTTTTTTATTTTGTCGTAATCCTAAAATGATCTATATTCAATCCTCAAGCACGCGCACATGGCAACATTGAGCATGTCAAAGAAAAAATTATTCACCGCAGATTACGAGATTCATGCGTCTATCAAGATGCTATATCCCTATATACAAACTGCGAGTGGTCTTGCTGAATGGTTTGCCGATGATGTACGGATCAACAATGAAGACAAGTGCTTTACTTTCTTTTGGGATAGTGAAGAACACAAGGCAAAGCAAACGGCTCATCGCACCAATCATTTTGCACGCTTCGAATTTTTACCAGAGAATGATAACGACAGTCGCGACCCATCGTATTTCGAACTTCGTCTGGAGTTCAATGAACTCACACAGTCAGTTTATTTAAAGGTGTTTGATTACTCCGACTTTGACGATCACAAGGAACTACAGGATCTGTGGGACGGGCTGATCGAAACGCTTCGTAAAACAGTAGGCGGCTGATATATTTTCACGCTCAATAGCTCATTAAAAATTTTTATTCGTTCGCATTGGCTTTATTTTTGAGCTTATGCTCTATATGAAAAAAATAGACAAGCTAGTCTTGGGGGCTATCATCGGCCCGTTCCTCATCACCTTCCTGGTCGTTGTCTTTATCCTGTTGAACGTAAACATGCTGAAGTACTTCGATGACATCATCGGGAAGGGATTGGATTACTGGACACTCGGACAACTATTTTTTCATTTCGCTGTATTTACCGTACCCACTGCTATGCCGTTGGCG
The DNA here is from genome assembly GCA_966211525.1 of uncultured Chitinophaga sp. Classification (GTDB taxonomy): domain Bacteria; phylum Bacteroidota; class Bacteroidia; order Cytophagales; family Cyclobacteriaceae; genus Ohtaekwangia. Next base: position 56,024 of record CBIHOZ010000011.1, read on the forward strand.
GTGTTACTATCTTCACTCATTGCCTTCGGAAATTTAGGAGAGCACTTTGAGTTGACAGCCATCAAAGCGTCAGGTGTTTCACTCGTGCGTGTGTTGCGTCCCATCTTCTTCTTCGTATTGGTATTAACCGCGTTTGCATTTTATGCTAACAACGACCTCGTACCAAAGTCTGCACTCGAAGCGTATAGTTTGCTATATGACATCAAGCAGAAGAAGCCCGCGCTCGATCTTCGTGAAGGTGCATTTTACAACGGCATCAACGACATCAGTATAAAAGTAAACAAGAAGTTTCCGGATGGTGTCACATTAAAAGATGTGATTGTATACGACCATCGGAAGAATGATGGCAACAAAGAAGTGACGATCGCAGACTCCGGCAGAATGCAAACCATTCTCAACGAGCGCTACCTGAAGTTTGAACTGTTCAACGGATTCAACTATACGGAAGGCGCCAGCAACGAGCGCGAGGTAGTAGGGCAGAAGCGTAACCGGAATTCGGAAACACTGAGTCGAAGTAAATTTGCCAAGACACAGGTTGTATTTGATTTGTCTTCGTTCCAGATGGATCGCACCGATAAGAAATGGTTTCAAAGCAATCGTATCATGCGTAACCTTGGTCAGTTGGATGGTGATATAGATTCCATTCGAAGAGAGATACTCAATCAACGTCTTAATCATTATCTATACCGGCCAAGCTATTTCAATTACTACTTCCGTAAAGACACAACCATTATGCCTCCGGAAGTATATAAACACAAACTATATAGAGACTCTATTAATAGTCTCCCGTATCGTGATAAGATGCAACCGCAGGGAGAGCAACAACCTCCGCCACCAACAAAAGTTGTAGAGCAACCTGCAGCTAAAACAGAGAAGCCGGCAACCACAACGGAGCAACCTTCAACAACCGCTACAGCGAAGATTGAGAAAAAAATAACCGAGAAGCCCGCAGCGGTTAAGAAAGACACCGCGCCTCCTGCTGCCTTTAAGAAACTGGATCGTCCTCGGGCGCTGGAGCATGTGAGGAGACGACCTATCGAAAAGCCTGCTGTTAAAAAACAACCGAAGAAGACTGAGTCCACTACCAAACCGGCACTGCCTCCAAAGAAATTGCCGATGACCGACTCAGCGTTTCGCGCGAAGATTGACAGTGTATTTAAAATAGAGCCTGCTGCCGAAGTGTGGCAAGGTGCAGCCAACACTGCGCGCCAAGTAAAGAGCCAAGTGCAGAACGCCAATGGCAGTATTGACAATTACTCGACCGAGCTGCGCATCTTCGAAATCCAATGGCATAAAATTTTTGCAAGTTCTTTTGCCTGCATCGCTATGTTTTTGATTGGTGCACCATTGGGTGCTATCATTAAGCGTGGAGGTTTGGGTGTGCCCTTCCTGGTGTCGATACTCTTCTTTATAGTATATTATGTATTGACGATGCAAGGGGAGAAGCTGGCGAAGCAGGGAAACCTGGGTATAATCGCAGGAGTATGGATGGCGGATGTGATATTGTTTGTTACAGGTTTATTTTTCCTGCGGCAGGCTCGCATTGACGCCAGACTATTTGAAGCTGATTTCTACAGTGTTATCGTAGATAAAATAAAGCGTTGGTTTACGCAGAAAAAACAACGAGGCCAGTCGCAACCGGTTTAAGTTGTTGAAATTTTGTGTAGTTCTTGGAAAATTCGGCCATTTTGGCTTACCTTTGCCCGCTGAAATAAGAAGATAAAAATAATTTTTTGAGATGTATTTAACTACTGAAATTAAGCAAGGTCTGTTTTCGAAGCACGGCTTCGGTAAGAAGAATGAGGATACAGGTTCTCCTGAGTCTCAAATTGCCCTGTTCACGCATCGGATCAACCACTTGACCCAGCACTTGAAAGAGAATAAAAAGGATTTCTCAACTCAGCAAGGCTTGATGAAATTGGTAGGTAAGCGCAAGAAGCTGTTAAACTACCTCCAGAATACAAACATCGAACGCTACAGGGCGGTTCTAGCGGATCTCGACCTGAGAAAATAAGAAATCTACATTCCCCGAAGGGAACCCGACCAAAGGTTCCCTTTTTGCATTTTTAAAAAATGAGGTAAACCTGTGTGGGTATGCCTCTAACAATCTATTTTTATGAAACCGACTGTTATAACGAAAACATGTAAGCTGCCCGATGGCCGCGAGATAACCATTGAAACCGGAAAACTGGCACGCCAGGCAGATGGTGCCGTTGTATTGAAGATGGGTAACACCATGTTGCTGGCTACTGTAGTATCGGCTCAGGATGCCAAAGAAGGTACCGACTTCCTTCCCTTATCTGTTGATTACCAGGAGAAATTTGCTTCAACCGGAAAAGTGCCCGGTGGATTTTTGAAACGTGAAAGTAAATTATCCGATTACGAAGTATTGATCAGCCGCCTGGTCGACCGTGCTATTCGTCCGCTTTTCCCGGCAGACTATCACGCAGATACACAGGTGATGATCTACCTGATCTCGGGTGACGAAAATGCTTTACCAGATGCACTTGCTGCCTTCGCTGCATCAGCTGCTTTGACTATATCTGACATTCCTTTTCAAGGACCTATATCTGAAGTTCGCGTTGCTCGCGTTGACGGAAAATTCCTCATCAACCCTTCATTGGCCGACAGGGAACGTGCTGATATCGATTTGATCGTTGCTGCTTCCATCGAAAACATTTTGATGGTAGAAGGCGAGATGAAAGAAGTGAGCGAAGAAGATATGCTTGCTGCACTGAAGACTGCGCACGAAGCGATCATCGATCAGTGTAAAGCCCAGATTGAATTTGCTGAAGCCGTAGGCCGCAAAGAGAAGCGTGTATATAGCCATGAAGTGAATGACGAAGCATTGCGTGCTGAACTATTCGCTAAGTTCTACGATCAGGTATACGCAGCTGCCGCTCGTTTGCTTACCAACAAGAAAGAAAGATCAGAAGCACTCACCAAGCCACTCGATGAATACCTCGAGTCGTTACCAGAAGATACAACCATCGATCCGGTAATGGTGAAGCGCTACTACCAAGATATTATGCAGAAGGCCGCGCGCGATCTGGCACTTAACCAGGGATTACGTCGGGATGGACGTAAAACACGCGAGATCAGATCGATATGGTCTGAAGTAGATTACCTTCCTTCAACACACGGGTCATCTATCTTTACCCGCGGTGAAACTCAATCACTCACAACGGTAACGCTAGGCACAAAGCTCGATGAGCAGCTTATTGATGGTGCCATGATCTCCGGCTCAAGCAAATTTATACTGCACTATAACTTCCCTGGTTTCTCAACCGGTGAGGTGAAACCAAACAGAGGTCCGGGCAGACGTGAAGTTGGTCACGGTAACCTTGCGTTCCGTGCATTGAAACAGGTGCTTCCGCCAGACGAAAAGAATCCATATACCATTCGTGTTGTATCGGATATTCTTGAATCAAACGGATCATCTTCCATGGCAACCGTATGTGCCGGTTCATTGGCGCTGATGGATGCAGGTGTTCCTGTTAAAGGTCTTGTGTCTGGTATAGCAATGGGTATGATCTCTGATAGCCAGACCGGTAAATATGCGATCTTATCTGACATCCTCGGTGATGAAGATCATCTTGGAGACATGGACTTTAAAGTAACAGGTACTGAGCAAGGTATAACCGCTTGCCAGATGGACCTGAAAGTAGATGGCTTAACGTATGAAGTATTACGCGAGGCATTGCTGCAAGCGAAAGAAGGTAGACTTCACATTCTCAATGAGATGAAGAAGACCATCGCTGCTCCGCGTGCCGAGCTGAAGCCACATACACCACGTGCTGAAACCGTCATCATCGAGAAAGAAATGATCGGTGCGGTAATCGGTCCCGGTGGTAAAGTTGTGCAGGATATTCAAAACACAACAGGTGCGACAGTCGTTATCGAAGAAGTTAACAATAAAGGTGTAGTAAACGTCTTTGCAAGTAGCAAAGAGGTTATGGATGCTGCGTTAAGACGCATTAAGGGCATCGTGGCAGTTCCTGAAGTAGGAGAGGTTTATGATGGTAAGGTAAAATCCATCATGCCATTCGGAGCGTTTGTAGAGTTTATGCCAGGTAAAGATGGCTTGCTCCACATCTCTGAGATCAAGTGGGAACGCCTGGAAACAATGGAAGGTGTGCTAGAAGTTGGCGAGGAAGTGAAAGTAAAACTGATCGAGGTAGACAAAAAGACTGGCAAGTTCCGTCTATCCAGAAAAGTATTACTGCCGAGACCTCCGAAGAAGGAAACAACTGCAGCAGAATAATCGTACACCGGTAATTGACAGGAACTAACTTTTAACAGTATATTGTTAACTAAACGAAACGTAAACAGAGCAAGACAGGAACATGAGACAGCTTAAGATCAGTAAACAAATTACCAACCGCGAGAGCCAGTCACTGGATAAATACCTTCAGGAGATTGGTAAGGTTGACCTCCTTACGCCAGATGAAGAAGTGGAGTTGGCGAAGCGTATCAAAGAAGGTGATCAGATAGCCTTAGAAAAACTTACCAAAGCTAACCTGCGTTTCGTTGTGTCGGTAGCAAAACAGTATCAGAATCAGGGACTTTCATTGGGCGATTTGATCAATGAAGGTAACTTGGGTTTGATCAAAGCTGCTCAGCGTTTCGATGAGACCCGTGGTTTCAAATTCATATCGTATGCCGTATGGTGGATTCGTCAGTCTATCCTGCAGGCATTGGCTGAACAATCCCGTATCGTTCGCTTGCCGTTGAACCGCGTTGGATCATTGAATAAAATCTCCAAGACATTCTCTGAACTCGAACAGAAATATGAGCGCGAGCCTTCTCCGGAAGAACTTGCAGAAGTATTGGATGTAACAACAGCCGAAGTTGTTGACACCATGAAGATTTCCGGTCGTCACGTTTCCATGGACGCTCCGTTTGTTCAGGGTGAAGAGAACAGCTTGCTGGATGTATTGGAGAACGACAGCGAAGAAACACCAGACTCAGGTCTGATGAACGACTCGCTGAGAAGAGAAGTACAACGTGCACTTTCTACATTGACACAACGTGAAGCAGACGTTATCACGCTTTACTTCGGTTTGAACGGTGAACACTCCATGACACTCGAAGAGATCGGGGAGAAGTTCAACCTGACGCGCGAACGCGTTCGTCAGATCAAAGAAAAGGCTATCAGACGTCTCCGTCACACTTCAAGAAGTAAAGCTTTAAAACCTTACCTCGGTTAAAAACCAATATTTTTGAAATATTTTAAGGGTCTCGAATTCCGAGACCTTTTATTTTGTTACCCTATCAAAATAGTATTTATGGCAAAAGAAGAAGTGAAAGTCCTCATCATCGGCTCCGGCCCGGCCGGATATACCGCTGCAATTTATGCAGCACGTGCAGGTCTGAACCCCGTGTTATATACCGGAGGCCAACCTGGAGGTCAGCTTACCACTACGAACGATGTTGAGAATTTTCCCGGTTATCCGGAGGGTATAAATGGTCCGCAAATGATGTTGGACCTTCAAAAGCAAGCCGAGCGGTTCGGCACCAAGATCAATTATGGTCTGGTAACAGCCGTGGATTTTTCAGGTTATCCGCACAAAGTAACAATCGATGAGAAAGACGAAGTGATTGCTGAGTCGGTAATCATTGCAACAGGAGCAACAGCAAAGTATCTAGGACTTCCTTCTGAAGAGAAGTTTTATAACCGGGGTGTTTCAGCATGTGCTGTATGCGATGGATATTTCTATCGCGGTAAAGAAGTAGCCGTTGTTGGTGCAGGTGACTCTGCTGCTGAAGAAGCTACTTACTTGTCGAAGCTTTGTACAAAGGTGCACCTGATTGTGAGACGTGACGAGATGCGTGCTTCCAAGATCATGCAGAACCGCGTGTTGAATACACCAAACATTGAAGTACACTGGAATACGGAAACCGATGAGATACTCGGTGACGACAGCGGTGTTACCGGAGTGCGTCTTTTAAATCACAAGACTGGTGAGAAGAAAGTAATCACCTTGCAAGGCTTCTTCCTGGCCATCGGTCACAAGCCTAACACCGACATCTTTAAAGACTATATCGAGATGGATGAGACAGGCTATATTAAAGTACAGGCTGGTTCAACCAAGACGAATATAGAAGGTGTATTTGCTGTAGGCGATGCGGCAGACAAAGTATACCGTCAGGCTATAACTGCAGCCGGTACAGGTTGTATGGGCGCGCTGGATGCCGAGAAGTTTCTCGTAGCAAAAGAGTTACAAACCGTATAGACTGCCTATATTTGATTTATAATAACGACTGCAGATGACCCTGTAAAGATTCATCTGTAGTCGTTTTCATTTTATATTCACGCATCAATTCCACCTATGAAACTAGATATACTTGTACTTTCTGCACACCCGGATGACGCAGAGCTTGGCTGTGGCGGCACCATCGCGAAGCACGTTGCCATGGGACATAAAGTAGGATTAGTTGATTTTACACGGGGCGAACTCGGCACACGCGGTACTCCCGAGACACGAGCGATAGAGGCAGCAAACGCAGCCGAGATATTGGGTGTGGAAGTACGCGATAACCTCGGATTGAAAGATGGATTTTTTCAGAACGATCCGGAGCACCAGTTAAAAGTTGTTCAGGCTGTACGCAAATATAGGCCCGATATAGTGTTGTGTAATGCAGTATATGATCGGCACATCGATCATGGTAAAGGGGCATCACTCGGCTACGATGCGAGCTTCCTTTCAGGTCTCGCCAAGATTGAGACAACCGATGAACAAGGTAATAAGCAAGCTCCCTGGAGACCGAAAGTAGTATACCACTATATACAGAGTTTACTCATCGAACCCGATTTCATAGTAGATATATCCGGACATTGGAATACCAAGATCGAAGCGATCAAAGCGTTCAAGACGCAGTTTTTCGATCCCAACAGCAAAGAGCCGGAGACCTATATATCGAGTCCTGCATTCTTGAGAATGGTTGAGTCACGTGCCCTTGAGTTCGGTCACGCGCTGGGTGTACAGCACGGTGAAGGGTTTACCACCAGACGTTATCCGGGTGTCGACAATCTTCTGGATCTGATATAGTTATATAGTTAGTCTCCGGAGTATACTCAAGGTGCTAACCGGTATATTTTCCAGGCACCATCAACTTTGTTGAACTGAATACGATCGTGCAGACGGCTGGGTCTGCCTTGCCAGAATTCAATCACCAGCGGATCTACTTCGAAGCCTCCCCACTGGTGAGGCTTCGGTAATATTTCATGTCCTTCGAATTTCTTTTCAATTTGCTTTACGCGCTCTTCAAGGATCGAACGGTTCTCGATGATAGCACTCTGAGGTGATGACCATGCACCGATCTGCGAACCTCGTGGACGACTTTGAAAATATTCTTCGGATCGTTTTGCATCTATACGCGCAGCAGTTCCTTCAATGCGCACTTGTCGCTCTAACTCAGGCCAGAAAAATGTTAACGCACACGCTGGCGTTTTCTCAAGCTCTTTTCCTTTTGAGCTTTGGTAATTCGTATAGAATACAAACTTACTGTTCTCAATACCTTTCAGTAAAACAATGCGGCTCGTAGGTGTACCGGTAGCATTGATAGTAGCCAGGTTCATGGCGTTAGGTTCCGGCACCTGCGCTTGCACGGCTTCTGTAAACCACTTCTCAAATTGTTTTACCGGGTCGCGCTGCACACTCGTAACATCGAGTGAAGCCTTGGAATATTCTTGACGTAAATCTGCAATGGCAAGCATTTCTTTTCTAAAATTGAATTGTAAGTTTATATTACCGGAGTATTTCAGCCACTGACGTTTATCAGTGTGCAAACATGATATCCTACCTTCCTCTGGCCAAAATTAATTTTTAAAGACGCGAAAGAAACAGCCGTTGCAAAAAAACTTTCCCGACTCTTTATCAATCGATTTAAAGATAATTATAGGTAAACCTATAGATGGATCAGAAATAAAATTTGCACAGGTGAGACTGAAGTATTTTATTCATAGTATTAAACTGGTAAAATTTAGCATCAGGCAAGCGTTAAAGAATGGAGTTTTTCAAGTATAAAAATCAACTTAAACCAGAGAAAGGAAGGCTGCTTATCTCAGAGCCTTTTCTTCCCGATCCTAATTTTGAGCGCACCGTAGTGTTATTGTGCGAGCATAATGATGAAGGTTCATTTGGCTTCGTTGTAAATAAACCCTCTATATTGAAAGTAAATGAAGTGATGGAGGATATCAAAAAACTCGAAGATATCGTTTATGTAGGTGGGCCTGTTCAACAGGACACGCTGCATTTTCTTCATCGCAATACTACGCTTGAAGGAGCCGTTAATGTAGCGCACGAAGTATACTGGGGGGGAGACTTTGAAGGACTTATATCACAAATCGATATGGGTGTTATTCTCTCAAAAGATATTCGGTTTTACCTGGGATACAGCGGCTGGGGCCCCGGACAATTGGAAGCTGAACTGGAAGAGGAGTCGTGGATTGTGTGTGATTTTGCTACCGATGAGTTGCTTTTTGATACCGAGCCTGCCATGATCTGGAAGAAAGCACTGGATAGTATGGGTGGTCGTTTTTCGATATATTCGAACTACCCTGTGGATCCTCGTATGAATTAGGCATTTTTAGTTAAATTTACGCTAAGCGCGTACCATAGAACGATTTATTGACCATGGAAATGGAAAGAGATAAAAGAGAGGAAAATGTACAGGAAGCCGGATTGGCTGAACGCCATGGCGATACGTTACACTCTGAAATAGATTTAGCAGATCATCACGATGCCACAACGGATGAGGTACTGGAAGAAGAGCATATAGACTATAGCCACTTCTCGAAGCACGAACTCGCTAACCTGGTAAAGGATCTTGCTAAAGAAGATAACTTTAAACGTGTTGATAATATACTGCGCGAGGTAAAGCCGTTGTATGATGATATGCGTGAGAAGGAAAGAGCTGAAGCGCTTATTAAATTTATAGCAGACGGTGGTATAGCAGAAGACTTCGAGTATAAAGGTGATGAATCTGATTTAGTCTTCGATGCAAACCTGAAACTTATTCGCGACAGAAGAACCAATCACCTGCGTCAGCAGGAAGAACGTAAGAATGATAACCTTCGCAGAAAGCAGGACCTTCTTGAAAAGATACGCGAGCTTGCCGACTCTCAGAATTCAGATGAACAGTTCGAACAATTCAAAGAGCTGCAGAAAGAATGGAAAGGTATAGGCCCTGTACCAAGCGCGCATGCAAAAACACTTTGGGCAAATTACCATGCACTGGTCGATCGCTTCTATGATAATCAAAGTATATATTTTGAACTGAAGGAGCTTGATCGCAAGCGAAACCTCGAGGCAAAAATTGAACTTTGTGTACGCGCAGAAAAATTAGCAGAAGTTGAGATCATCAAAGATGCTATACGCGAACTCAACGAACTTCACCACGAATTCAAACATATAGGTCCTGTACCGAAAGATGACAAGGAGGTAGTATGGCAACGCTTCAAGGCAGCATCGGATGCAGTATATGCGAAGCGCGATCAATATCTGCAGAAACTTCAGCAGGAGCTGCACGGTAATCTTGATCTGAAAGCAAAGCTTAGCGATGACGTGCAGGAGTACGCTACGTTTGACTCAGACCGCATCAAGGAATGGAACCAGAAGACGAAAGATATACTGGAGATCCAGAAACGTTGGGAAGTTATAGGCGGCTTACCACGCGCGAAAGCAAAAGAAGTCAACAAGAAATTCTGGGGCGCATTCAAAGCGTTCTTCAATAATAAAAATGCGTTCTTTAAGAAGCTCGATGAAGAGCGTGAGAAGAACCTGCAGTTAAAGAATGAACTCGTTGAGAAGGCAAATGCGCTGAGAGAAAGCCATGACTGGGAGAAGACTTCCAACGAATTGAAAGCACTTCAGCAACGCTGGAAGGAGATCGGCCCTGTGCCGGAAAAATTCCGCGAGAAAGTATTCAAAGACTTCAAAGATGCCTGCGATTTCTTCTTCGATCAGAGACGTACCCAACACGGTAAAATCGAGAACGAGCAAGCCGACAATCTCAAACAGAAAGAAGAGATCTGTACTATATTGGAGAGCCATGCAGCAGCAGGAACGGCCGCTCCGAATTTGTTAAAGGAACTTCAGGATCGTTTCAACGCGATTGGTTTCGTACCGAGAAAAGATATCAGCGCCATTCGTAATCGCTATCACGAAGCTGTGGATAAGTTTGTAAGCCACATTCAGGGCTTCAGCGAAGACGATAAGAGCAAGCTTTTATTGGAGAACCAGTTGAGTGATCTCAAGAACGATCCGATGGCAGAGCGCAAAATATACCAGAAAGAACAAGCCATCCGCAAGAAGATCAGCAAAGTTGAAAACGACATTGCCCTTTGGAAAAACAACCTTGAGTTCTTCTCGCGTTCACAGAATGCCGAAAGCGTACGTGCCGAGTTCAACGACAAGATCAAAGAAGCAGGCGATCACCTCAAACAATTAAAAGATCAGCTAAAACTTCTCAAAACGATTTAATACGATCACCAATATTTACATCACACAAAAAATGCTGAAAGAAATTTCAGCATTTTTCATTTATACCATTTTTCAAAGCAAGCAAAGTATATATAGTTATCGAGTATACTATCCCTCCAGACAATCTTCCAATCTTATAATTTTAAAATCTTAAAATTTAAAAATCTTCCAATCTCAAAACCCCCAAGTTCATAAACGAAAAAAGCGGTCTGTTAAACCGCTTCATTTTTCTGAGCCCCCTGTCGGAATCGAACCAACGACCTACTGATTACAAGTCAGTTGCTCTACCAGCTGAGCTAAGGAGGCTTACTTTTCAACGCCTTCTGCGTTAATGAGGGTGCAAAAATAAATCAAGAATGCATATCCGCAAATCTTTATTCAAAATTAGTTAAGATTTTTTAGAAAATTTTAGCCTAATATTTTTAGATAATCACATTTTTTATAACTAAAAATATTAGTTTTGATTGTTAAGTGCTTATGTATATGTGGGATAGAATTCAGGAGAAGCTTGAGATACTTTCTGATGCTGCCAAATACGATGTGTCGTGTTCTTCGAGCGGCAGTAAACGCAGTAACGATTCGAAAGGACTTGGTCATACAACAGGTGCTGGTATCTGTCACAGCTATACCGAAGATGGTCGCTGTGTGTCGTTATTAAAAATTTTGCTTACGAATTATTGTATTTACGATTGTGCGTATTGCGTATCGCGAAGAAGTAACGATGTGAAGCGTGTCGGGTTCACTGTAAAGGAAGCAGTGGAGCTTACCATTAATTTTTACAGGCGAAACTATATCGAAGGACTTTTTCTCAGCTCGGGTATCTTTAAAAATTCTGATTATACCATGGAGCGTCTGGTGCGTGTAGCAAAGACGCTGCGCACCGAACATCGCTTCAACGGATATATACATCTCAAAACCATTCCCGGCTGTAGTGAAGAGCTTGTAAAGCAGGCAGCACTATATGCAGATCGCCTGAGCGTAAATATAGAATTGCCATCGGAGAGTAGTTTAAAAGCATTGGCTCCGGAAAAAAATAAAACGGACATCATCCGCCCGATGTCGTATCTCAGCAATAGTATAGAAGCGTATGCCGATGAAAAGAAAGTAATTAAAAGTACACCGGCATTTGCACCGGCCGGACAAAGTACACAAATGGTAGTAGGAGCGAGTCCGGAGAATGATCTCCAGGTAATGACCATTGCTGATGCCCTTTATAAAAAGTATAAACTTCGCAGGGTATATTATTCTGGTTACGTTCCTGTATCCAACGATAGTCGTTTGCCACAGCTAGGTACTCCCGTACCGATGATTCGCGAAAATCGGTTATACCAGGCTGACTGGCTGATGCGCTTCTATAAATTTTCGCTTCGTGAAATAGTAGACCCGGCACATCCTCAACTCGACCTTGATATAGATCCGAAACTCAGCTGGGCGCTGCGCAATCTTCACCAGTTCCCCATCGATATAAACCGCGCTGACTACGAAATGATTTTACGCGTACCCGGTATCGGCGTGCAATCGGCCTTGCGTATTGTACAGGGACGAAGGTATAGCAAGCTGGGATGGGATCAACTCAAACAAATGGGTATAGCGGTTAGTCGCGCGAAACACTTTATAGTCTGTACCAGTAAAGAGCATCCGCGTGATGTAAACGAAGCAGCCTTGCGACAGCAGATCTTACGGCAAAGTAAATATGCCGCTACGTTAACGCCTCAACTCTCGATCTTCTGAATGACGCAACTGGTATACGATGGAAGCTTTGAAGGATTACTTACCGCGATCTTTGAACTATACGAGCGGAAGATAGCCGATGCATCTCTCGTGAGGAGCGAACACTATCAGCCTCAGTTAATCGCTTCGTCCCTGCAAATTATACCCGATCAAAAAAAAGCCGAGCGTGTATGGAATGGACTGAAGCAAAAACTTCCGGTTGATAAACGTAATGAAATATACCAATGCTTTTTGTCCGAGCTTCCGGAGATGGAAGGTATACTGGTCTCATTTATACGCCACGTGTTTGATAGTAAACATGCTGTAGAGAAAGACTATAGTAACAAATCCGTTCTGGCTCTAGAACAGATCGCGCACAAGGTATACCGCGAGAAACATCGCATGGAAGCATTCGTACGGTTTCAGCGGACGGCTGACGATTTATATATATCTTCCATTGAGCCTGATTTTAACGTACTTCCACTCATCATCACACATTTCCAGGAACGTTATGCCGATCAGCACTGGCTCATTTACGATAACAGGCGCCACTACGGTATACACTATAATAAAGATACATTCAGTGTGCAGGAGGTTCGAATGGAGTGGGAGGTAGCAGCACATCACGAGTTTCTGCCGGAGTCTACCTGCCATGAAGAAGAGATGGTATATCAGTCGTTGTGGAAGAGTTATTTTCAGACTATAAATATTCAGGCGAGGAACAATCGCAAGCTTCACATTCGGCATGTACCAACGCGGTATTGGAAGTACCTTACCGAAAAGCGAACATCATGACTTATGTGGAGCAATTTGCTCACTAACTCCTGTATCGGGCCGCAGGCAATCTTATATCATTTCCACGCAACAGGCATAACATTTTAAAACGTATAGTATAAATAAATTTTATCAACCTTTAAACGATTAAAACTATGTTACGCTGGGCTGCAATCTTTTTTATCATTGCCATTATAGCGGCAATATTCGGATTTGGCGGAATTGCAGAAGGTGCTGCATCTATAGCCAAGGTATTGTTCTTCGTTTTCATTATAGGTTTTGTTATTGTGATTGCCTTTGGAGCTACGCTCTTTAAGAAGTAATAACCTGTAAGATCGAAGAATGAAAGCGATCGTATGCATTATCGTAGTGACACTTCTTTCATTTGAAAGTTTTTCACAAAACGATACACAACCAAAAAATAAAGAGCTGTCTGATAATCTTCCCCCACCGCATGCTACTAAATCCTCCATGAACTTTAGTAACGTGACCGGGTGGGCGGAAGGTCAGACTCCCCAGGCTCCTCCGGGATTTACCGTTACGCGTTTTGCGGATGGATTTGAAAATCCGCGTTGGCTATATATTACACCGAACGGAGATATACTCGTAGCCGAAAGTAATTCCAATTATTCTTTACTGATGCGAATCGGCGGGTGGATCATTGGCGCATCCAAATCCAAAAATATGCGCAAGAGTGCTGATCGCATTACACTGCTGCGCGACACCAATGGCGATGGTAAACCGGACACGCGTCAAACATTTCTCACCAAACTCAACCAGCCTTTTGGTATGCTCGTATTGGACAACTGGTTTTATGTTGCCAACACGGATGCGGTGTGGCGTTATCCCTATAAACCCGGACAACTTTCTATAACCGATAAAGGTCAGAAGATCATAGATCTGCCTGCCGGTAAAATTAACCAGCATTGGACGCGCAACATCATCGCGAGTAAAGACGGGAAGAAACTATATATAGCGGTCGGATCGGGAACGAACATCGCTGAGAAAGGTATAAAGAGTGAATACCTGCGGGCCGCTATACTTGAAATGAACCCCGATGGGTCGGGATTAAAAGTATATGCAAGCGGACTGCGCAATCCGGTAGGAATGGATTGGTCAGACAATACACTTTGGACAGTAGTAAATGAACGTGATGGTTTGGGAGATGACCTGGTGCCCGATTACCTCACCAGCGTAAAAGAAGACGGCTTCTACGGATGGCCCTGGATATACCACGGTCGTACCGATGAACGTGTAAAAGAACCGAAGCCCGGTGTACTCGATAAGTATATAAAACCGGATGTTGATGTCGGAGCGCATACGGCCTCACTCGGACTTGCCTTTTATGATAAGAAAGCATTTCCTGAAAAGTATCATCGCGGTGCATTTATAGCACAGCATGGTTCATGGAATCGATCTGTCCTCTCGGGGTATAAAGTAGTTTTTGTTCCGTTTGACGACAACGGTAAGCCTACTGGTAAAGACGAAGATTTCCTGACAGGCTTCGTAGCCAACCTCGATAAAGAAAAAGTGCACGGACGCCCGGTATGCGTTCGGGTAACTCCGGATGGATCGCTGTTGATAACCGATGACACCAGCAATGTGATCTGGAAAGTGAGTGTCGCTAAATAATACCACTAAATTTCTTTTCTGCGGGAATCTTCTGATATCTTGTACGGTTGATTTTACTATCTGTACAACGGTAACACCATGAGCAAGAATCAGAATATCCCGATACACCGCAGCGAAGCGTTTGGTAAAGTATACTTTGACGAGGCACCCGATAAGGTTCCCCTGATTCGTAAACACAGCACAGAGTATTTTGATATTCATCGGCGATGCAACAGCAAAAGTGCGATTGCTGTGCATCGCCTCGATTTCTATATGGTATTTCTCGTAACGGAGGGCGAGGGGCTGCAGACGTTTGGTTTGCAGGAACACTATATCCGCAAGAACATGCTATGTTTTGTAAGTCCGGATATGATTAGTGCCTGGAAAGCAGAAGGCGATGAACAACGGGGTTACTACTGCTCATTCTCGGATGACTTCTTCAACCTCGGTCGCGATAACAAAAACTTCCTGCATGAATTACCGTTCTTTCAGCTCGATGGAAATTCTGTACTTCATCTGACAGACGAACAGACTAAGCATTATCTCACATTGTTTGAAATGATGCACACCGAGTATAAACGGCGCAACGAGTTCTCAGATAATATACTTCGTGGATATTTGCACGCCCTGCTGAACAAAGCCTATGCACAATACGAGTCAGGCGCGCTGCCGTCAGAAAGCAACCGTTCGTCTATACGCCTGCTGAAGTCGTTTACCGCCTTGTACATGCGCGATTTCAAAACCATCAACAAAGGCAACGCTATCAAACTGAAAAAGATAGCCGAGTATGCTGACGAGCTTGGTATATCTCAGAATCATTTGAATGATACCATCAAGTCACTCACCGGTAAATCAGCAGGACAACTCATCAAAGACCAACTCATCAAACAAGCCACGATGTGTCTCAAACACTCACACAAAAGCATAAGCGAAATAGCGTACCGCCTCGGCTACGATGACCCCTCATACTTTGCCCGCTACTACAAAAGCCAAACCGGAAAGACACCAGCAGAATTTAGAAAGGCTGCTAGCCACTAGCTGCCAGCTACTAGTAAGATGTTTGTGGTTTAACATATTTACCTAGTAGTAACGTGACTGGTATATAGTTACGCAGCCTAACGATCCTCATCCAGCAGCCAGTAGCATGCAGCCAGCAGCCCTTCGTCTCGCAGCTCGCACCTCAAAGCTCACAGCTCCCCGTATTTCCTCCCAGCCATTCCGTACTTTCTCCTGAACTATAACACATGCTGCCGGCAATTTTGTGTTCGTTAAATCAAACAATTAAACAGTATGGAATACCGGCAATTAGGAAACGCAGGCTTGCGCGTTCCTGTAGTAAGTTTAGGAACAGGTACCTTCGGTGGTACAAATGATTTCTTTAAAAAATGGGGTGAAACAGATGTAGCGGAAGCAACGCGTCTTATTGATATATGTCTGGAGCGCGGGGTAAATTTCTTTGATACCGCCAATGTATACTCATTCGGAGCAGCTGAACAAATTTTAGGAGCGGCACTAAAAGGTAAGAGGAGTGAAGCGCTTATCTCTACCAAAGCAGGGTTTATGATGGGCAGTAACACAAACGACAGCGGAGCATCACGGTATCATTTGATTCGGGAAGTGGAAGCAAGTCTCAAGCGCCTGGCAACCGACTATATAGATGTATACTTCATGCATGCGTTCGATCCGCTTACACCGGTAGAAGAAACCCTGGCTGCTCTTGATCATCTCATCGCGAGTGGAAAAATTCGCTATATAGGTTGTTCGAATTTTACGGCCTGGCAGGTAATGAAGTCGCTGGCAACTTCAGAGAAGTCTGGTCTTGCAAAATATATAGTGTACCAGGGATACTATTCGTTGATCGGTCGCGAATACGAATGGGAGTTGATGCCCATGGCTAAAGATCAAAATATAGGACTGATGGTATGGAGCGCTTTAGGCTGGGGACGCTTAACCGGAAAAATCCGCCCAGGCCAACCGTTGGGTGAAGGCCGCATTAAATCCGGAGGCGCTGCCGGTGGACCAGAGGTATCAGACGAATATTTATTCAAAGTGATTCACGCGTTGGATGAAGTGGCTGCTGAAACCGGTAAAAGTATACCACAGGTAGCCATCAACTGGTTACTGCAACGCCCTACCGTAAGTAACATAGTGATCGGAGCGCGCAACGAAAAGCAACTGATTGAGAACCTCGATGCCACCGGATGGAACTTGACATCAGAGCAGGTTTCCAAACTCGAAGCAGCCAGCGAACAAAAGAAAATATACCCACACTGGGTAGGCATGCGTTAACCGTCATTTCGAGCGAGCCGTGCTTGCTATAAAATGCACACGTGCCGCGAGAAACCCCCGTGTCACAATTGTATTCAAGGTGATGCAACGCATTATGCAACCTAAGCTTAAGAACACTTCGCTATATACCACGTGAGCGTTGCTCCGACACGGGGCTTCTCGCATGAAGCCTAGAGATATGAACCCAAAGCGCACGCTCGAAGTGACGTTGTAAGCACC
>CBIHOZ010000012.1:0-70828 GCA_966211525.1 uncultured Chitinophaga sp.
ATTCTGTATTAAGATAGGATGAATCGTCTTTGAGCAGACTCATCAATTCATTCTGTGCAGATATGACAGATTGAAAATCACTGAATAATTCCTGGATAGCCTGGCGATCAGAAGCCAGCGATGAGTTTTTAAGTATATCGTCCAGGTTTTGCTTTACTTCAAAGTACTGCGTTTTATGAATGGCGCGTAGTTCCTGTTTCTCCTGACTGTTGTCTTCGTGCGCCACCCATCGGCCAGTAAGGCGGTATGAGTTCGCCAGCAGTGCATCGAGATCTTTCAGTGAGAAATAAAACGGCATATATACCTGCTGCAGACGCGTATCGAGTTCTTTGTTTCTTTCTAACGCGCTAAAGCATGATACTATAGCTATGATAGCGACCAGTACGATTACCAAATATCCTGCAGATATCTGGTAAGAAAGTTTGAATTTCGGCTTCATGTTTCGATCAATGTTCTTCTAAATAAAGGGAAGTGGGTTTAGGGGTCGTATCGGCTTTTTATACTACCAGCATATACACTTCTGCCGGATATTTCATATATACTTTGGTTTTATAGTGACGATCTTATTAGGCAAAAGTATATGCTTCCAAAAGGAAGTGTTGTCTGGTTTAATGCTTAACTCAGAATCTATAATTACCGAAAACAACCTCCGTATTTTTACGGATGCCTCTATACAATTGAAAAAATGGCAAAGCCGGTTTACTCCGGTTTGCCTGACAGAAATTTTCGAAGAATTTTCTCAATGGGGTATACCAGCAACGCGATGGCTGCCTGTACAAAGAAATTAATAACAGGAGATGTATTGGTAGCCCAGTAACTCTCAACCAGGTTCTGGATCAACTCGATGATAAGCACCAGCGTTAACAACGTGAGGATACGCGTAACAAACTCATAGCGGCTCTCTTTACGATTGAGTCTGAACGTTGCCCACAACAGCGAACCGAAGAAGATGATCTCAAGCAGGTAAAACCACGAGGTCTTCCAATATGGAGGTACCACATTGAAATGAATTACCTGCTCTTCCGATACCTTGCCCAACGTATCGCGTATACGCACGTGAAGATCGTAAGAACCTGCGGGAAGCAATTGATATGAAAGCGAAGAGCTTGGAGTCCACGCGGTCCATTCATCCGAGAGACCATTGAGTTTATACTGATATTGTACGCCGATAAGCCCTAAGTAATCCGGGTGAACAAACTCAAAGGCAAGCGAACTGTTATCCTGTTCTACATGAAGGTCGTTGAGCGGCAGAAGTTCTCCTCCTTTGTTGCGCACTTCACGCAATAGCACCTTGTGCATCATGGAAGATTCGTTATACCCGGCAGACGATACTTTATAGAGTTCATTGGTGCTGGTTGTTACCCAACATTCGCCCCCCTCCTGCGCATACAGCGACTTCACCTGTTTAAAAAATCCCAACACATTAAGGGCCCTATGCTGTGCATCTTTATCGGTGAGACAGATCCATCGGTTGCCATTGAAAATCCATATACTCTCATTACTCAAGATAACGCGCTCAGCTTTACCAAATTGTTTTTTGAACTCCCGATCATGCAGCAACACGTTACGCGATGCTTCATAATAAAAACAATCGTGTGACGTAATAAAGTATGCTTTGTTGTTATGAACAAATGAGTATACATCGTCATTGAACGGATTGCTGATACCTAACGTGCGCACTACCTTCAATTGGCCTGCTTGGTTACGCTGTAACAGATATATAGCGTTTCGACCTGCGAGCCATATATCCTGTGAATTTGTACGATTGATATGTACTATATCATCGTCTATCTTTATCGAAGACGATACAGACCATTGATCTTTTTCCTGTGTAAATACTTTGAAGACATGGCCATCCGTGAACGAAAAAATTTCATTCTGTGCAGCATCATACGAGAAAACAAGTGTATTATCGTTATCAATGCGAAAAGCACTCTTGTCTTTTATCTCGAATAATCCGCCAGTACCACCAGACAACAGACTATTTTTAAGATGTCGGATGCTGCTGCTTTTACCGGTAAAGCCTGTTACAGGTTTATAGGTATAGCGAATTGACTTTAGCTGGCGATGTCGCTCAAATATAGTTTTAGGTTTCCGTGAAAAGATTCGTTGTAAAAAAGTTTCTTTCTTCTTGGCAGGCTCGGCAGTTGTTTCCACCGGTACCGTCTCACTAGCTTTCTCATTTTCCTTCGCCTCGGCTTCCTGTGCTTTCTTCTTTTTCGACTTTAGAAATGAAAATGCTTTACGCTTCGTCTTCGTTTCTTCCGTGGTTGTTTTTGCAGGCGGTGTCTCGATCTTTTTAGATACCTTATTCTCCGTACCCTCCTTCTTTTTACCTCTCGGTCCGCCTTTTACTTCAACACGCTTCAGTGTAGTCTGAAAATTCTTGGTTTCTTCCAGGTAGAACATACCGGTGCTGGTACCTACATATACTGTATTCTCAAACGGCATTACTGCCAACAGATTTCCTTCTATACCGGGGAAGTTGGAGAAGCAACGAAAGGGCAGCTCGGGTGCGATGCGCGTAAAACCATATTCGTGTGCTACCCATACTCCTTTATCGCGATCACTGCCTAATGCATATACCTCATTATCGGGTAAACCGGTATGATAGTTAACGATCTTATCAATCATACCTGTAGTGGCATTGAGAAACACAACGCCTCCGCGCAGTGTGCCAATGGCGATAAGATTATCACTTACCCAGCTGCATGCCGTTAACTCTGATTGCTCGATATACCCATCGTCTTTCGGGTATATTCGTGATGGCTTTCCCTGGCGTATCCAGTAAAGTTCATTACGGTCGGTGCCGATCAGAGTGATGTTCTTATTGGATGGATGATCCGCAGCGAACAGAATCCATGCGTTGCGCGGACATGCCGTTACCGCTTCCTTCAGCTTGCCATGTTGTAGCGTATATATAGTTTTATTCTGTGTTTGCAGCAAAACCTTTCCCGACAGGATAAATATATTCGTAAAGTCGCTATCGTCAGGAGCCTGGATCTGGGTAGTGGTATTCTTAGACTCTTTGTATATATAGAGCACTTTATTACTCAGAAACAGGATACTGTCATGACGCTGCTCAATGCGAATGATACCTTCTACTGGAGCTTTACTGAATATAGGGATATAGGATGCGTTCGAAAAACCGGTAACATTTTGCAGATAACCAAAACCGGTTTTACCGGCTACATATACCCGGTTCTGCGGAGTAATGTGAACATCGTAAACGGAACCATTGCATGAAACAAGATCCCAGTTGTGACCGTCATAACGAAGCACGCCTCCTTTGTTAGCAATATAAATGAGACCATTGCTGTCTTGCGCTACATCAAAGTTAACCGCGTCATAACGATTGTCGTCATACCGGTGATGTGTTAAAAAGTAGTCGCCTTCCTGCGCCTGGCAAACTGAATAGAAAAACACCGACAGGAACAATGCTATATACAGCTTCATCTCAACCTCTTTTACGCTCCGGAAGAATAGAATTTTAGCACCAGCTCCCTATACAGGTAACATATACAGCAAGTCAGGTGTATCTCTAAAGATCAAAAGTAGCGTATACAGAAAAATATACTTGTCCCCATTGATCAGGAAGAGTATGTACATAAAATATAGAGTTCCGTATCCGTAATTATACGGATACAAGCGAAAGACTAAACTGCTTTCTTGCAAAGTTTATAGTCAAACCTCAAAAACCAACGACTGCCTATACATTAAAAATACCGTGATACTATATTTGGATTAGACCATCAATACGCTTATCTTATTATAAAGATTTGCCCGTTAGCATGTTCGCTACAGAAGCATGTGTATTCTGTGCGATGGTGTATAGCCTGTTTTCATGGTCTGTCTTTACCAGGCAGTGGTTATTTAATATTTGTTGTTGTAAATGGAACTGTTCGCTGACAAAAAACCTGATCACACACAAGCAATTTTAGCTTCTATTGTTGATTGCACCGAAGATGCCATCTTCAGTACTACCCTGGAGGGATCTATTACAAGTTGGAACAACGGAGCCGAAAAACTTTTTGGTTTTACCCGTGACGAAGCGTTGGGTAAACAAATTGCATTTATACTCCCTGCCGAACGCATGGCCGAAGCCGAAACTATATCAGAGCGATTGACGAAAGGAGATTCTATTGATCACTTTGAGACCGAGCGTTTGCGAAAAGATGGTACGCCGGTATATATATCATTAACCGTTTCGCCTCTTCGGGATGTATACGGTAACATTACCGGCATAGCGCAAATCGCGCGTGATTTTACCAAGCAGCGAAAGTCACGCGAAACATTTAAGGCTTTACTCGAATCTGCTCCGGACGCCATGGTAATTGTAGGACATGACGGCAAGATTCAAATGGTAAATGAACAAACCGAAAAACTGTTTCTATACAAACGCACGGAGCTCGTTGGCAACACGGTTGAGATATTGATTCCGCAGCGGTATACACACAATCATCCCGCGCATCGCAAGGGTTTCTTCAGCGACCCGCGTGTACGGGGTATGGGTGTAGACCTGGAGTTGTATGGCAAACGAAAAGATGATACCGAGTTTCCGGTAGAGATAAGCCTGAGTCCACTTGAAACGGAAGCCGGTATAGTGGCACTCGCTGCGATACGCGACATCTCGCTTCGTAAAAAATCCGAAGAGAAATTTAAAGCACTGCTCGAGTCTGCCCCGGATGCCATGGTAATTGTAGGACAGGACGGAAATATACAGATGGTAAATGCGCAGGTACGAAATATATTTCAATTTGAACGCAACGAGATTTTAGGACAACCTATTGAGATTCTTATACCCGAACGTTTCCACCACGCACATCCGCATCACCGGCAAGGGTTCTTCAGTGATCCGCGAATGCGTGGCATGGGTATAGGCCTGGAGTTGTTTGGCAAGCGAAAAGACGGCTCCGAGTTTCCCGTGGAGATCAGTTTAAGTCCGTTGGAGACGGAAGACGGCACACTTGCATTGGCAGCTATACGCGATATCACGGAGCGCAAAAAAGCAGAAAACAAAATTCAGCAGCTCAATCGCGAACTCGAAGAACACATTGTTGAGCTGGAATCATTTTCATATTCTGTGTCGCATGACCTGCGGGCACCGTTGCGTGCCATTGACGGTTTTATTGCCATGTTCATGGACAAGTTCCAGGACACGGTTGATCCGGAGGGCAAACGACTATTGGACAACATCCGCAGAAATGTTACCAAGATGAGCAACCTCATCAACGATCTGCTCATGCTGTCGCGCATTGGTGCAAAAGATATAGACCGTACGTTTATTGATATGAAAACTTTAGTAAATTCAGTGCTGGATGAATTCAAGGGTACGCATAGTCATGCAACGATACGGGTAGGCGAACTGCATCCCACATTCGGAGATATAGCATTGATGAGACAAGTGTTTCTGAACCTGGTCTCCAATGCCTTTAAATACTCTTCTAAAAAAGAACAGCCGCATATCGAGATCGGATCGATTGAAAAGAAGGGAGAAATTCAATATTACGTCAAGGACAATGGTGTTGGTTTTGATATGGAATACTATAACAAGTTGTTTGGTGTATTTCAACGACTTCACAGTCCGCAGGATTACAACGGTACGGGTGTGGGTCTTGCCATCGTAAAGCGCGTTATAACACGGCATGGTGGCCAGGTGTGGGCGGAAGGTGAAGAAGGTATAGGCGCTACTTTTTATTTTTCATTAAATACAACAACCCATGGAGCAAGCTGATCGTGTAGAAGTATTATTGGTAGAAGACAACCCGGATGATGCCGAACTTACCATGCATGCGCTCCGGCTTGGCGACAGTAAAATAAATCTGTTGCACCTGAACGATGGTGCCGAAGCTCTCAATTTTGTGTTTGCCAAAAAGAGTTTTGAAAACAAGCGTATCCAGAATGACCTGAAGCTTGTGCTGCTCGATCTGAAGCTGCCGAAGATTGATGGTCTGGAAATACTGAAACGAATTCGTGAAGATGAACGAACGCGTACCCTGCCCGTTGTAATACTTACATCATCGCGCGAAAAAAGAGATATAGCTACCGCCTATAGCCTGGGCGTGAACAGCTATGTTGTAAAGCCGGTGGAGTTTGAATTTTATGTGCACGTTGTCAAAACACTTACACTATACTGGAATACTATAAATGAAAAGCCTATAGGACAGCTTTAGCATGGACACAACCGAAAGCCCCCATCCGGAGATTGTTCTTGTTGAACAAAACGATCATGATTCGGAGATGATCCAGGATCTGCTGGTGCGCAACAGCATCTATAACAATATTGTGCGCCTTCGGAATGGTGACGAATTGCTGGACATGCTGTTTGCACGCGGAGCCTATATACATGCTCCGCTTAAACATTTACCGAAAGTAATTCTGATGGATGTAAATCTTCCTACCACGAGCGGATTGGAAGTACTCCGGCAACTGCGCAACAATAAATCTACGCGCAACATCCCGGTAATGGTTTTCACCTCCGAAGAAAACGATAACGAGGTATTTGAAAAATACAAGCTGGGTGTTACAGCCTATATTCATAAGAAACTGGATTTTGAAAAATTCGAGGAAGCACTTCTCCAGGTACAGCTATACCTGAAAACATATCGCATCTTAATACTAGAAGATAATCCGGATGATGCCGAGTTGCTGCTATACGAGATCGCTTCATTCAACATCCAGCTTGTTTCCAAAATTGCCAGCAACAAGGAAGAGTATATTGCCGCTGTTGAAAATTTCGATCCGGATGTTGTCATCGCTGATTTTAATATACCGCCTAACTTCGATGCCATACAGGCTATACGGATACTGCGCAAGAAAAATCCGCACGTTCCTTTTATACTTATTTCCGGAGGACTGACCGAAGAATTTGCAGCCGGTTGCCTGAGCGAAGGTATAGATGATTACTTACTGAAATCAAACCTGAAGCGCTTCCCGATAAGCCTCACCAACATGGTGCGGAAAAAGAAAGCGGAAGACGAAAAAGAGCTTGCACTGCAACTGCTGCGTGAAAGTGAAGAGCGCTATCGCAAGATCATTGAAACGGCCCAGGAAGGTATATGGGTACTCAACGCGCACAACCAGACTATATTTGTAAACAGGCGTCTCGCTGAAATGCTCGAGTATTCCGAAAAGGAAATGATCACCCGATCGTTCTTCAGCTTTATGGATCACGATGACCGCGCCCGCTCCATCGAACATTTTAAAAAACTGGGCAAGGGAAAAAAGATATCGCTTGAAATTAAACTAAACTCCAAGACCGGAAAAAAAGTATGGACTTCAATATCCGGCAATCCGCTCTATGATAACGACAGTAATTATACCGGTGCATTTGGAATGATAACCGATATCACTGCGCTCAAGACGGTGCAGTTTAACCTGGAGTCGAAGATTACCGAACTGAATGCGTTTCTATACCACACATCACATGTGCTGCGCGGACCTGTATCTTCTGCGCGCGGGTTGATCAATGTACTGAAGATGATTTCGCAGGATACCGAAGAGCAGGACTTCCTCAAAATGCTTGACGATTGTAATGTAGATATGATCACGATTCTCGAAGAACTCACGCGCATATCTACGCTATACTATAATCCCATCATCAACGACAAAATTAATTTTGAAGAGATTGCCCTGGAAGCATTTCAGGATCTGCAACATTTACCCAACAGCGAACGCACTATGCTTTCGGTGCAGCAAGACAAGGATATAGTTTTTCACAGTGATCCGTTTATCATCAAACCTATATTTTATTGTCTCATTAAAAATTCGATGACCTATACGGATGATACGCGTGAATGTGCGATCAACATTTCGGTGACGCGCGAGAATAACCGTACCCGACTGGAAGTATCAGACAATGGCGATGGTATACCACCGGAGTTTTTACCACGCGTATTTGATATGTTCTACCGGGCGCACAAAAAAGCAAGAGGCCCTGGATTGGGCCTCTATATCGTTAAACATATTGTTGACAAACTAAATGGAACGGTAGGTATATCAAGTCAGAAAGACGCAGGCACTACGGTGATTATTTTACTGCCGTCTACTACCGCCACCGCTGCTGCAACGGTATAGCTACGGTGCACTGCACACTATCAGGCACTCTGCTGCCAGAGTGTAAATTTAGCTACCTTCAGACGAAGCTCTTCAGGATCAAACGGTTTACTGATAAAGTCATTCATTCCGTTTTCCATAACCTTATCACGCATGCCGCTCATGGCAGCAGCCGTTAAGGCAATTATAGGTATCTCTTTAAAATACGGATCGTCTAAAGCGCGTATCTTGCGCGAAGCTTCGTAGCCATCCATACCCGGCATCTGCAAATCCATGAACACCATGTTATAGGATTTACGTGTCACCATGGTGAGTGCTTCAAAGCCATCGTTCGCTATATCTACCGACACACCCCATTGCTGCAAAAAATTAAGAGCAACAATCTGGTTGATACGATTATCTTCTACCAGCAACACGCTGATCGTTTCATCATCACCAAATTTACCCGGTGCAGCGCTGGCTTCTGAGACCTGCACATCTTTACCTTTATCCATGGTTAACACAAACGAAAAGGTCGAGCCATACCCGGGAACACTTTCAAGATCAATCTTGCTTCCCATCAGGTGCAGTAATCCTTTCGTAATGGTAAGTCCTAAACCGGTACCGCCAAACCTGCGGGTAATATCGTTATCAGCCTGTGTAAAGTGTTCAAATATAGTTTCAAGCTTGTCTGCTTCTATACCTATACCTGTATCTTTTACAGAGAACTGTACTTTATATTTACCCTTATCTTCGCCCAGCGATTTCAACGATAATTCAACATAACCGCGCTCGGTAAATTTAATAGCGTTACTCAGCAGGTTGGTAACGATCTGCGAAATACGAACGGTATCACCTTTTAAAAATTCAGGCAACTTCGAATCATACTTCAGGTATAGCGATATGTTTTTCTCCTGCGCCCGCGGCTCCAGCATCTGTCGGGTATCCGAAAGAAGCTTCTTCAGGTTTATATCAATGGATTCAAGAACCAGTTTACCGGCTTCAATCTTGCTGAAGTCCAGTATATCGTTGATGATGGTTAACAGGTTATGGCCTGAGAACTTCAACAGGTTGAGTCGCTCACGCTGATCTTCGCGCGGATCGTTTTGCAAAAGTAAATTGGTGAGTCCGACAATAGCGTTCATCGGAGTACGTATCTCGTGACTCATCATCGACAGGAACAAACTCTTTGCGCGGGTTGCTTCTTCTGCTTTTTCCTTTGCAATTTGAAGCGAAGCCTCAAACTCTTTTCGTTTCGATATATCACGCGAAGAACTCTGAAAGCCCGTCATATTCCCGTTGTCATCGTAAAACGGATGCGCGTTAGATTCCAGCCATACATACGTGCCGTCTTTTCTGCGCATGCGATATTCCAGCGTAGCAGAGTTTCCGGTAAATACAACAGACTGCAAGGTCTCTTTCACGTGTGTCTCATCGTCCGGGTGTATATTATCATACGGAGAACTTCCCACCAGTTCTTCCGAAGTATATCCCAGTATATCTTTTACTGAAGGTGATATAAATGTACGCGTTGCAGACTCATCAATCCGGTAGAGCGCAATCATATCGCGGGTATTGCTCGAGAGCAGACGATATAACTCTTCGCTGTCGTGCAGCTTCTGAAACATTTGTTTGCGCTCGGTTATATCGTGCGTGGTACCTATATATCCAGTCAGCGTACCGGTATCATCCAGCATTGGTAACCCTTCGCTGATCACCCAGCGTACACCGCGTGTCTCATTCACGAATCGGAGTTCGATTTTGAAACTTTGCTTCTCCACAAGAGCCTGTTGCAACGTAGCGATTGCACGCTCAACATCGTCCGGGTACACGGCCTTTATCCAGCCTTCCCGCAACATCTCTTCTTCCGGCATACCGGTGATCTCGCTGATACGCTTATTCACATAGGTACATGTACCGGTTGCATCAGTTTGAAAAATTCCAACCGGTGCATTTTCAGCCAGCGCACGAAAACGATTTTCGCTTTCCATTCGCTTCATCTCAATATTTTTCAGCGTTGTTATATCGCGCGATATAACACTTACTTTAACAACTTTGTAGTCGTCCGTAAACTGCATGTTTACATTCTGACCGATCCAGATTCCTTCTCCGCTTTTGCTAAGCATTATAAATTCCAGGTAGGTATTGCGCTTACCGGATTTACGTTGCTCCTTGTAAAAATCGAGAATGCGCTCGCGGTGATCCGGATATACCAGTTGCCAGTATTGCATGGCAAACAACTCTTCGCGTGTATACCCGGAAACTCGTTCCATCACCGGGTTTACAAATGAAAAGTATCCTTCCGGGTTAAGTTCATAGATAAGATCGGTAGCATTCTCTACCATCTCTCTATATTGACGTTCGCGTATTTCGAGCTGGTCTTGCAGTGTCTTAATGTGATCGAGATTACTGCGGCTCTCCCGGTTGAGTATCGCCAGTTTCATGTTGGATTCTTCCAACGTGTGGGCACGCTCATCCATCTGACATGCCATATATTTCAGCTCAATCTGTTTGATGACGTTGCGTGCAAGTGTACGCAGACTGAGACATTGAAAGTCGGTGAGGTGGCGGGGCTTCCGATCCATAATACATAACGTACCGAGCGTATAGCCATCCGTTGTAATCAGCGGCATGCCGGCATAGAACCGAATTCCCATAGAGCCTGTAACGAGTGGGCTGCCGGCAAATCGTTCATCCGCCAGTGCATTCGGTACAATCATTAAATCATTCTGTACTATAGCATGCGCACAAAAGGAATGCTCGCGCGGAGTTTCAGGTATATCAATTCCAACTTTCGCTTTGAACCATTGTCTGCGCTCATCAACCAAACTGATCAGTGCGATAGGAGCATCACAGATCGTGGCGATCAGACGAACTATATCATCGAGATCTTTCTCATCATTTGTATCCAGTATCTCGAATTTACGAAGTGTCTCTAAACGGCTGTCTTCAGATGCTGTGGGCAGAAAGCAGTTCATTGGGGGGGTTGTTATAGAGAGAGTCTTGATTAGGTTAATTTTTTGAGAATGGTTTCCGCTTCCTCCATCAATACTTCATGCGAAGTGATGAGTGCGGCAACGCGGCTTTTATAGTCAGGATCACTTACGTGATCTGCAGTTTCTTCCAGGTGAATAATCTCTGAGTATAGCGAGTCTGAACATAACAGCGATGTTGACGATTTCAGTTTATGCAGTATACGCGCTACATCAGCAACATTTTCTGCCATAGTAATGGTGCGAAGTTCTTCGAGCAACGCTGGTGTAAATTCAAGAAAGGCTTCGATCAGCTCTGCCTGTATCTTGTCATAACCACCGGTGAGCTTATCAAACTTGTCATGATCGAAATAGCGCTCTACCGCTTTCGGTTTATTCATAACATCCCGGCCATGAACAGATAACTCTACGAATGTCTGCTTATTGTAGAATGCTGGATTGATGGATCTGCTCGCGCTCATAATTTTAAAATTTAATAGTTACTGCGTAGTTGTTCGTCATACAAAAGTGAAATGAAAAAACGTCAAAAAAATCAGTGACAACCTGATTTTTACCGAGATCGTGAGCGCTCCTATGTCCTAAGGATTTTCCTTAGAAAATAGGTAGAACACCTAGAAGCCATCACGATTTGAGGTTGGGAATCCACACGAAAAAGCTTGACCCGGAACCTTCCTCCGAGGTTACTGTAATACTCCCTCCCATTTTCCGAAGCACTTCATTGACTACATACAGGCCAATACCCGCTCCCTGCGATTGTTGTGCTCCGCGGAAGAAAAGCTGAAATATATTTTTCTGGATCTCCGAAGACATGCCGATACCGTTGTCCAATACCTTAACATGACATCCGTTTTCGTTAACGCGCACAAATATATCTATATGCTTGTCTGCTTTACCGGGATCATTAAACACCAGCGCATTCGAGATAAGTTGTATGAGAATGAGATTGAGTCGCTCTACATCTGTATACAACGGTACGGTCTGTGTTATACTCTTCGAAAAACGGATCTGTTTATTTTCTGCATCTCTGCTATAGCGCTCCAGTATAACATCGATGGCTTTGGACATCGATACTGACTCGATCACGAGATCTCTTCTTGAATTTACCAGGAAGTGCTCAAGGTCATTCAGAATGGTTTCCATTTTATTAACGGTTTTCTGAATAAGTTCAAGATGCTTATGCGGATCTTCTGGTGCTTCCGGATTCTGCAAAAGTTTTATAAGACCTGAAATGGATTTCAAAGGTCCGCGCATTGTATGAGAGCACCCGTATAAAAATTTATCAATAACATTCTTAGCTTTTGCAAGCTCTTGTGCTATTGATGTATCGGTGCGCTTTTGTTCTCCCATTGTTTGTAAATTGACTTGTACCATAGCTGTAAACTGTGTGTCAAAATTCGATAACAATGTGTAGACTTGAATCCGTGGGAAACTGATTTTGAAAAAATAAGGACGGAGATTTCATCAGCGAATCTCGTCAGTAAAATCCTTAGACTGCCGGAATACTATTCTTCATTTCAAGATGTACTGCAATAACACGACTGATGATGCTCAGCGACTGAATCTGTTCTCCTGAAAATCTGCGAGGCTTGCTGTCCGACAACGTAATTATACCCATGCGATTACCCTGACTATTGATGATCGGCATACCAGCCATAAAGCGGATAACGGGTTGATCGAGTACGCGGGAATCAAACTTGAACACTACATCTTTCAGTGTGTCCTCAACTTCTGTATACTGCTCGTGTCGTATGAATGTTTCCCATAAACCAATACGCTCCGTTGAAAGTATAGTTCCTGCGGATGCAGCTACACGTAACACAGCGTTCTCATAAACACAAATAGATACCGAAGTGGTACGACTGATGGTGATCGATAGCTGCGCAAGCTCTTTCCAGAAACGTTCACCGAAAACACCTGCCTCTGCATGAGACAACAACAACTTTCCTTTTTCACCTGTTAGTAGATCCGAATCGGGCGTTGTTGCCATGGCTTAAATGCGTTAATCAGAAACAAATGTCTGATTGCGCACCCTGAAATCTGACAGCAATAGAATGATTTTACAAAATCAGGGTATTACTGATATAGCCTACGTGAAAAGCTTAGTATCGCGTTACCTTGCGCTCCAGCGCATATCGCACCAGTTGCGCTGTGCCGGTGAGCCCGAGTTTATCTTGTATGTGCAGTTTGTGTGTTTCCACGGTTTTAACGCTGATGAAAAGTTCTTCCCCGATCTGTTTGAGACTTTTTCCTTCAGCAATAAGTGTCAGTACTTCTTCTTCGCGTTTGGAGAGTACACTGCCCTTGAGTCTTTCACTGCGATCGCTATCCCGTGAAGGTTTTTGTGGCGATGAAAATTCCTCGAGCACCAGCGAGGTTATATCAGTACCAAAATACTTTTCACCTTTCATCACACTGCGCACGGCCTTCAGCAGTACATCGGATGTTGTGCTCTTGTTGAGATAGCCATCCATCCCGCTGCGAAGGCCCGCCCGTATAAAATCTTTATTTACCTCACTGGACACCAGTATAACTTTTACATGCGGGTTTTGTTCTTTGATCCAGCGCGTAGCTTCAATGCCCGTCATCCCCTTCATTACTATATCCATAATGACTATATCCGGCGAAAGTTCTGTGGCATAATTAACAGCTTCTTCTCCACTCTCTACGCTCTTCAGAATTTCAACTTCTCCGCTTTCACGCAACAACGACACAATACCCTGTCGCACCAATCCGTGATCGTCTACAACTATAACTTTTACAGAACTCATAACTTCATTCATTTATCCAATATACTTTTAACGATTTCGTGCAGATCATCCAACGAGCAAGGCTTCTTTATAAAAGCCTTTACGTTCAGACTTAATGCCCGCGCTTCATTTTCATGCGGTGGCTTGGCTGAAAATATAGCTACCGGTATATGTTGCATGGTCTTATCCTGTTTTATCTTTTCTATCAAAGCGAATCCGTCCAGCTTGGGCATCAGTAAATCTGTGATGATAAGATCAGGTTTACTATAGGCCAGCCTTCTATACGCATCGTGTCCGTTCGAGCAAGACTCTACATCATATCCCTCCATCGTGAGAAAATCAGTTACATGTTGCAGCAGGTCCGGAGTATCTTCTACTACCATAATTTTCTTAGGCATGTTCCAACGGAATTACAATGGTTATTTCGGTGCCTTGTCCTATTATACTCTTTATATCTACATAACCCCGCAGCAGGTCCAGAGCCTTCTTGATAATAGAAAGCCCAAGCCCTGTACCTTCTACATCAGCAGCATTACTCGCGCGGTAAAACGGTTCAAAAAGATTTTTAATATCCTGTTCCGGTATACCGATGCCGTAATCTTTTACGCCAATGGCAAGCTTGTTATAGTCTGCCGTTACAAACAAGTCTACATACGAAGCACCCGGCGAAAACTTGACTGCATTGGTAAGCAGGTTTAATACCATCGTACGAATCAGTTTTTCATCCGTGCTCACAGTATCCGCTGTACCATTTATATGCAGGCGTATCGTATGTGTATTACCCGTACTTTGTTCAATTTCATTCTTCAATCGCTCAAACGTATCGGCAATATTTACTTGGGATAAATGTACCACCAGCTTTCCCGCTTCTGTTTTACCGATCAATAGTACATCATCCAGTAAGTGCGTCATATGTCCCACCTGCTTTTCGATGTTGTCCAAACGTTTATCAACTTCTTCCGGTGTGATCTTCTGCTTATACTTTTTGATAAAACCTGATGCCAGTGAAATAGACGAGAGCGGTGTCCGGAATTCGTGGGAAGCAATGGAAACAAATTTACTCTTCATTTCCACAAGCTCTTTTTCCTTTTGCAACGCCTCATTCAGTTCGCGTGTTCGATCATATACCATGCGCTCCAGGTTTTGCTTGTATTCAATAAGCTCGGTTATATTCTGACCGACAATCGTTGCACCAACAATTTTATGTTCTGCATCTTTTCGTGGTGAAACACTGAGTAACAACGATATCTTTTGCTTCCTGCGACTCAACACCGGCAATTCAAAATTACTTACCGGCACACCACTGAGAGCATCTTTCATAATGGCTGTTACCACTTCATGATATTCCGGCTCAAGTAAATTACTGATCCAATCGCGGCCAATCATTTCGGTTCTCGAAAAACCCGTGAGTTCTGCTGATACACGATTCCATTCGTTTATCTTTCCATGCTGATCGATACCAAATATAGGCACGTTGGCATTTTCAATTAAGCTTGATAACTCGCGTGCAATCGCAGTGAGTGTACCTTCAAATTCTTTCTGCTCATTTATATCGTGTGCTTCAATGCAATACCCGAAGAGTTTACCTTCTGCTGACTGCACTTGGCTGATGGTAATTTTAAACCATGCTGCTTCGAGGCCACCATTCTGCAAGTTTGCTTCGTATGAAATCATCTCGCCATTCTCTACCCGTTCCAGTAAATACGTAAAGGCACTCCTGCGATCTTCATCTATATACTCCAGCAGGTTTACTCCTGTCTTCAATTCTTTGTTGGTACGCAGCAATACATTCTGAAAGTTAGCTTTGTTAAAGGCGATAATGGTATAATCGGGAGACAGCAACGTAAACGAGTCGCGGGTGTTATCAAATATAGCCTTCAGGTTTGCCTCCGACTCCCGCAAAATATTTTCCTGTTCCTTCAACTGCGTAATGTCCGATGCGATGATGGCAACATGTGTAGTCTTTCCATCGGTTATAATCGGCTCGTAACGTACCGAGTGATATATAGCATTATTCTCTATATAAAACACAGCCGTTGTCTTTACCAGTTTACCCTCGAGTGCTTCCTGGAAAAATTGTCTCGAAACGTCCCTTCGTTCCTTCGTTGTAATATCCCAGATATACTTCCCTACAACTGGCCGCACACCGGTTACAGCTTCTGCAAAGAATTCAAAGGCTTTGTTGAACAACAATACTTTTCCGGTAACATCCATCAATACTATATTTTCCTGTGTGTTCGAGAAAATAATATCGAGTTGCTGCTGGTAACGGAGTATAATTTCTTCAGCCTTCTTTTGATTGGTAATATCAACAATGATTCCCTCCTGTCGCACCGGCATATCATATTCATCATCAATCACGCGCATCTTTTCAAAGAGCCACCGGTAATCATCATCGGCTGTGCGAATGCGATAGGTACATTCGGCATATCCGTCCAGCGAAACATTTCTGAGTGCTTCTTCTTTTAAAGGCCAGTCTTCTTCCAATACCAGATCTTGCCAATATATAGCATCATTCATTACTTCACCCTGCACGTTGTCGCCCAGCACCTGCGTTGCCGAGCGGCTCAGGTAATGTTTACCACCACCGGTCAGATCGATCGACCAGATTATATCCTGGGAAGAATCCAGTACGCGGTTAAGCTGTTCATCTTTCTGACGAAGTATAGTTTGTGTCTGCTCTGCTATTTTTTCGTGTGCATCTTCCAGCTGCCGGTTGGTATATTTCAGCTGCTCGTTTGCTGTAGCAAATTCTTTATTGCTGATTAACAGTGCTTCGTGGCGTTTGTTCAATTCCAGGAATGCCTGGCGTTTACGAAGCGCATAAACAACAACACCGGCAGTCAACACCAGCAAGCACACAAAAGCGACTAACACTATAGATATAGGCTGATTGCCTTCTGCACGAACCCCGAAGTCAGGTTGAGGCAGCAACGTATATATATCGGCGATAACGGAAAAAGGTGCAGATCCGGCATACGAAAATCCGGCACGGGATTCTTCATAGCGGCCCGTCCGGTTACTGAAAAATAACAACTGCAAACAAAACAAAATACAAAGCCAATGATGTATCCGCATCGTTGAAAAATTCAGATCAACACAATTACTCTAAAATGATCTCACTAAAATGATCTAACCTATAATAACCAGTAATCTATTGCACGGTCAGGAATGTGCAGGATCTCCAATTCAAACAATCTCTATCGATCAATTTAATGTAGAAAATAGTGAAATATCAGAAATAAAAAAAATCCAACCTGATGAATACACGCAGAACGGATGAATTAAGACAACACAGTTGAGACAACGCGCATTAACAGGACAACAATTACAAAATGTTGCAACGTAAAATGTTGAAACGCAGGACAGACATACTCGCAAATCAAGAAATGAAATACAGTTTTAAACGCTCCAACCTGCGACCGGCATCTCTTACGGACAATAATATATAGCGGCACCAGGTTATCGTCCTTCTTTCTCTGCTTGTTTTTCTTCGTGCAGCTCTTCTGCTTCTTCGATGGAGTGTGTTTGTTGCATGCTGCCTTCTTCTTTACTCATGTTGGCAAGCTTCGCATAAAACTTGCGCAGTACTCTAAGTTCTTCTTCCGTAAGGTCTTCAACAGACACCAGGCGATTGCTTGCTTTGCTATGCGCTGCTACCAGTTCGTTCAGTTTAAGATGTATAGCGATTGATTCTTTATTCTGACTGCGTTGAATGAGAAACACCATCAGAAACGTGATGATGGTAGTGCCTGTATTTATAACCAGTTGCCAGGTATCAGAATAATGGAAGATGGGGCCGGTGATTAACCAAACAAATATCAACACGACCGCTACCAGGAAAGCTGACGAACTGCCAACTACACTGGTTACCACAGTGGAAAATTTTTCCAGTGTGGTTATTTTTTTACGAGTTGTATTCATAATGTACTATAACTCTGTTGCATTATGCGGTGTAAAAATCCGTTCCCAGGCAGCACTATATTTCTTTACGGCATTATTTTTTTACACTCTAATTACTAAACAGTACGATTATGAAAACGCAGACGAAATCACATACAGAAGATAAATGCGACCCATCACAGAAGAAACAAGGCCGTGTCTCATCTTCCCCAAAAAGCGAAGTAGATACCGGCGAACATGTGTCTACCAATTCTTCCAAAAAAGACCCTGCTAAACCAAAACGATTGGGAGAATCAGAAACCGAGATCAATGACGAAACAACGATATAGTATTCACGGGGAATACTACTATATGTATTGCGATAGAACATGACCTCACGAAAGAAAAAAATACTTTGGACACTAGCCATCGTGGCTGTGCTGCTGGTGGCAGTGCGCCTTGCGCTTCCGTATGTGGTTCTCCATTATCTGAATAAAACACTGGCCAACATGGAGGGCTACTATGGCAAAGCTCAGGATATCGATATAGCACTGATACGCGGTGCCTACGAAATCGACAGTATATACCTGAATAAAGTGGACAGCACCACGCAAAAAGAAACACCCTTTTTTGGTGCATCTCAAATTGATCTTTCCGTGGAATGGAAAGCACTGTTTCACGGATCAATTGTGGGAGAACTTGTTTTTGAAAGTCCGATGATGCGTTTCACCAAAGACAAAGTGGAACCGGATGAAGTGCGAAACGATTCGAGCAGCTTTAAAAATTTGTTGGACGACTTCATGCCGCTGCAGGTAAACCGTGTCGAAATAAACAACGGCAGCATTCAATATATAGATGAGTCTTCGAAACCACGCGTAGATATACATCTCACCAATGCATACGCACTGGCTGAAAACTTGCGTAATAGTTACGACTCCACGGTTGTGTTGCCAGCATCGCTGCGGGCGCACGCCAATATATATGAAGGCGAGCTCGCTATTAATATGAAACTTAACCCACTGGCGGATGAACCAACGTTTGATGTGAACGCAGAGCTGAAGAATACCAACCTGGTTAAGCTTAACGATTTCTTTAAAGCATACGCAAAAGTAGACGTTAACAAAGGGCGCTTTGGACTTTACACGGAAGTAGCAGCCAAAGAAGGTAAATTTGCCGGCTATGTTAAACCGCTCATTCAAGACCTGGACATTCTGGGACAAGAAGACCGCGATGATAACGTTTTACGAAAAGCGTGGGAAGCTATCGTTGGTGCCGCCGGGGAAGTTTTTGAAAACCAGCGCAAAGATCAGGTTGCTACAAAGGTTCCTTTTCAGGGAAATCTGAAGAACCCCGATACCAATGTGTGGTTTGCCTTAACACGTGTTTTGCAAAACGCTTTTATACAGGCGCTGCAACCTTCCATTGACCAGGAGATA
This sequence comes from uncultured Chitinophaga sp., assembly GCA_966211525.1. Taxonomy (GTDB): domain Bacteria; phylum Bacteroidota; class Bacteroidia; order Cytophagales; family Cyclobacteriaceae; genus Ohtaekwangia. The sequence goes on from CBIHOZ010000012.1 coordinate 19,093, forward strand.
AATATCGCCACGGTGGAATCGCAACCGGATAAAAAGAAAACCTTCCTGGAGAAGGTATTCGGAAAAAAGGACGATAAAGATAAAGACAAGGAGAAAGATAAAGACAAAAAGAAAAGTTGATTCCAACATATACATCAAGTATATAGCATGTTCTATTGATGGGAACTGCTATATACGACAACACTCAGCGGTTGTATAGTGATACCTTCACCTGCACGAATATCGGAAGGATGACTGCTTGCGGTTGTACTGCCTGCCGAACTCCACCTGCTATCTTTCGAATCCAATACCTTTCTCCACTGTGCTGCATACCCGCCTGTGTTATATATACATTCCTCTTCAGCGAAATTGAATAGACAAAGTATATGGGCATCGTTATGTTTACGATGCAGCAGCAATGCGTTCGCACCGACAATAGATGCCTTAAAATCTTTCCGTGCATAACTCTTCATGGCAGCGAGGTTTTGTCGCATACTGATAAGTTGTTTATGCCATGCACGGATAACAGCATGCTTCCCTTCATTGCGTTTCGACCAGGTAAGCTTGGAGGCTTGGAACGTTTCCTGCGCATAGGCATCGGGTGGTTCACCTTCGGAGGCAAACGCAGCAAATTCTTTTTTACGCCCTTCGCGCACGGCTTTGATAAGATCAGGATCTTCGTGACTGATGAAGTAAAAGAACGGAGCTTCGTCTGCATACTCCTCTCCCATAAAGAGCATGGGTATATAGGGAGAAAGTAAAACGGCAGCAGCTGCCAGCTTAAGTCTCTCGAAGTCTACCAACATACATAACCGTTCAGCGCGGATACGATTACCAACCTGGTCGTGATTCATATTAAAAACAAAAAAACGATTGGCTGGTATACCTGCGGATGAAGCACCATACCTGCGCTTGCGGAATTTCACATACTCACCGCTCATTACAAAGCCTTCATTATAGGCTTTCTCCAATTGCTCCAGCGAGCCGAAATCTTCATAGCGCTTCTTTCCACGCTCATCTAACAAAACATATAGCGCATGGTGGAAATCATCGAGCCATTGTGCATCAAAGCCTACACCGCCCTGTTCAATGGACGTCACTACTTTCGGACTGTTAAAATCGCTTTCGGCAATCATATACAACGGTCGGGCTACCTGCCTCTCAAGCGCTTTAATGCGCCTGTGACAAAGCTCCCAGAAATGTTCGGCACTCGTATCAAACACGGCATGTATAGCATCCAGTCGCAAGCCATCGATATGAAACTGGCTAAACCAGTATACAGGATTACCGGAGAAATAATCGCGTACGCCATCCGACCATTCACCATCAAAATTTATAGCGTTGCCCCATGGCGTGCGATACGTGCCGGTAAAGTAAGGCGCATAGTGTCCGAACCAGTTTCCTTCCGGACCTATATGATTATATACTACATCCAGTATAACGGCTATACCTTTTTTATGACACGCGTTTACCAGTTTCTTCAACCCTTCCGGACCTCCGTAGGAGTGCTGTACAGCATAAGGAAAAACACCATCATAACCCCAGTTGCGTTCGCCGGAGAATTGAGACACCGGCATGATCTCGATTGCATTTATACCGGTATCCAGCAAATCATCCAGGCGGGCAATGATGGCTTCGAATGTACCTTCTTCTGTAAATGTGCCTACGTGCAACTCATATAGTATAAGATCTTCCAGCGGCTTACCGCGCCAGGCAGTATCCTCCCAAATAAAAGCATCATGGTCTATTATTTCCGATGGACCTTTCACACCCTGCGGTTGAAAATAAGATGCAGGATCCGGTATATCTTCCTTACCGTCCGGCATAAAAAAGTAGCGCGTGCCGGGCGTTACATCGTTCAGCTTGGTATAAAAGTATCCGGATTCATCCTTAGTCATCTCCACTTTTCGTTCCTGCGGAGCTACGAGGTGTAGTATCATTTTCTTCTTCTCGGGAGCCCACACTGTAAATGTGCAGGTTCCGTCTTTCGCATATACTGCACCGTGAATGCGTGCATCTGTAGACATATATATAGTTAATCGAAAAATCTGTTTCAGTTATCAAGCAGCACAACGATGGCTTCATCTCCACTGAGGCTGGTCGTTCCTTCTATCGGTGTTCCTTCCAGTTCAGGCGAAGTTGAGGCGATGATGGTACCTTTCAGCACTTCCGAAGGTGATTTAAAATAACACGGACGATGGCTGAAGTTCAGTACGACCAGCAGACGCTGTGCTCCATCTGCGGCACGTATATAGGCCATCATCTGGTGATCGGCATATACCGGTATATAACTTCCGTTTACCAGCGCAGTGTGCTCTTCGCGCAGGCGGATCAGTTTCCGGTACAGGTGAAGCATGGAGTACGTATCTTCTTTTTGCGCCTGTACATTAACCTGATAAAAATTACGGTCGAGCCGGAGCCATGGTTTACCTATGGTGAAACCGCCCTGTTCACTGTTGTTCCATTGCATGGGTGTGCGTGATGGATCGCGACTCAGATTCTTGTCGGGCATGTTCAATCCCTGCGGGTCCTGTATCTCATGAAAGGGAATAGGGACATCACGCATGCCGATCTCATCGCCGTAATATACCGTTGGTGTACCGCGCAACGTCAACAACAACGTAGCGGCTACACGCGCCTGATGGACACCTACACGACTCGCTATACGCGGTTGATCATGATTGCTCAATACCCAGTTCGGCCATCCCTCCGAAGGCAATGCTCCTTCATACTCACTTACAGCCGAAGCTATAACACGTGCGTTCCACGGAAGTGTTATCAATTGAAAATTAAATGGCAGATGTGCGCCCTCATTGTCTTTACCATAATATGTAACCAGCTTATGTATGGGCAGGTATATTTCCCCGATGAGCATGCGCTCGGTATAACGATCGAGTAATGCGCGCATTTCACGTACTATATCATGTACTTCCGGCTGGTCGGTTGAATATACCGGCAGCAGCTGATCGTACGTAGACATGTGCGGTTGGTAGTCGGGGTTTACCGGGTTATCGCGCAGCTTCTCATCTTTGATCATGTGCCACATAACATCAACGCGAAAACCATCAACACCTTTGTCGAGCCAGAAGCGCATGGTATCAAGCATCGCCTTCCGTACTTCCGGGTTGCGCCAGTTCAGGTCGGGCTGTTCCTTCAGAAACGCGTGATAATAATATTGTTGTGTTGTCTCATCCCACTGCCATGCAGATCCACCAAAGGCCGCAAGCCAGTTATTGGGTGCAACACCATCGGCTCGTGCATCGCGCCATATATACCAGTCGCGCTTCGGATTATCGCGCGAAGACTTCGACTCCAGAAACCACGGATGCTGATCGGAGGTGTGATTGGGAACAAGATCAAGAATGAGTTTCATGTTACGAGCGTGTATCTCACGAACGAGTTCGTCAAAATCCTCCAGTGTACCGAATATAGGATGTATATTTTGATAGTCGGATATATCATAACCAAAGTCGGCCATGGGCGATGGATATATAGGTGAAATCCATATAGCCCGGATGCCCAGCCATTGCAGGTAATCAAGTCGGGTTATGATTCCGCGCAGATCACCGATGCCATCGCCATTGTTATCCTGAAACGAGCGCGGATATATCTGGTAAACAACTCCGCTCTGCCACCATAATGTTTTGGGTTGATTGTTTTGTACCGCCATACCATGCTTGTTTACAAAAAGCTGTGCCAGTACAATGGGAAGTCAGACTAAAATGAATGAGCCACGAATTGGCATTTTTTTACTCATAAAAAAGTATGCCTTTGCAAAAAGTGAGGAAAGTTAAAAATGCGGGTAATACAAAAGAACCTGAGGTATAACACTCAGGTTCTCATGTATACTTTGTCTTCTGTCGTTAAGACTTTTTATGCTGGCGCAATCGCATTCAATTCGCGCAGATCCTGATCGCTGAGATCAAGCGCAGCGGCCTTCATGTTATCCTCCAGGTGTTTAACGCGCGATGTACCCGGTATTAACAGAATGTTATCAGCGCGGTGCAACAACCAGCTAAGCGCAACCTGGTGTACAGTAGCCTGGTTACGGTCTGCTATATTTTTCAACGTTTGTTGTGCCGCTACATTTCCGGCACTTAGCGGATACCACGGAATGAAAGCTATATTATTTTTGTGCGTATACTCCAGCACCGATTCCCACTTCCGGTTATCAACACTATACATATTCTGCACCGATACAACCGGGAAAAATTTCTGAGCACGTTGGATATCATCAACACTTACTTCCGATAAACCTATATGCTTAATCTTTCCTTCCTCCTGTGCTTTGCGTAAAAACTCGAATGATTTTTCTGCGGGTACTTTAGGATCAATGCGATGCAACTGGTACAGATCGATTCGCTCAACCTTAAGACGTTTCAAACTTCCTTCCAGGGCTTGTCTCAAATGATCAGGATGTGAATTAACATTCCATACATTTGGACCGGAGCGTTCGAAGCCACCCTTCGTGGCGATCACCAGGTCTTTCGGGTACGGGTGCAATGCTTCGGCAATTAAGTCTTCCGATACATCGGGTCCGTAACTGTCTGCCGTATCTATAAAATTTACGCCCAGTTCTACAGCACGTTTCAATACGCGCAATGCCTCAGCTCTGTCGGCCGGAGGTCCCCATATACCTTCGCCTGTAATGCGCATAGCACCATAACCTAGCCGGTTAACAGTGAGATCTTCACCTATACGAAAGGTGTCGTTGATTGTTTTTGTACTCATGATTGTAACTTTTCTAATGGATTGTACCTTACAACACAGCGAAAGTGAAAAACATTTTTACCAGCACAAGTTTTTTTGAAATATGTTATTTATCACACTCGTTCACCATCCCTATACTATATGAACCACGCGTATATCCGCATAAATATCAAACATGATACCGCACGCAAACACCAACACACCAACACACCTAAGCACATTATTCATCACGAAGGCACCGTGCCGGATTTACATGCGCAGCACGAACAGCTTGCAGTCCTACCGTTAACCACGATATGAGCAGGGCTATACATCCGCCACCCACAAAGTACCACCATGCCAGCGGTATCTTATAGGCAAAGTTGTTCAACCAGAATATACCTATATAGTAACTCGCAGGTAACGCCAGTATAATGGCAACCAGTACGATGCGTGTAAAATCGGCAGTAAGCAGTATAACTATATTGGTAGCACTTGAACCGAGTACTTTTCGAATACCGATTTCCTTGAGTCTTCGCTCGGCCGTAAACGATGCGAGTCCAAACAACCCCAGACAGGATATAAGAATGGCGAGTCCGGCAAAGTATTTTGATAAGGTGCCGATGCGTTCTTCGGCTGCATATTGAGCCTGGTAATCCTGATCGAGGAAACGATAATCCAGATCAAAACCCGGATTATACGTTGTGTAAAATTTCTGTATCCGGTCAATGGTCTCGCGCTCGGTGCCGGCAGCCATGCGGGCGATTATTTTCGTGGTATAGGGAGGCGCTATAATAAAGAACATCGGTGCTACTTTGCTATGCAGCGATTCAAAATGAAAGTCTTTTACAACACCTGTAATTTCAACATTGAGTTTGTCGTGACCGAGCGTAATCGTTTTGCCGACCGGGTCGTTGATTCCCATCACATCAATACCAGTCTGATTAAATATAGCTTTGAAGCCGGGACTATCATCACGTGAGAACGCGCGACCTTGCAGTAACTCCAGGTCAAGCATTTCGATAACATCATAGTTCACGGGACGTATAGCGAACGGAACCAGCATACCCGATTCTTTACCTTCCCATTCGATCTCGGTTGTATTTCCGCCACCGATCATACTCTGTCCTATACTGGAAGCGCTGACGATACCCGGAAGTTTTCGAAGTTCATTCAGAAACGTTTCGGGATTTTCTTTTACCCTTCCTTCCATCGAAAAATGAATAACATTGTCTTTGTTATACCCGAGATTTCTGGATTGCAGAAAATCGATCTGCATATATATGATCAATACAGATATGATAAAAACGACCGAGAGTGTAAACTGAAATATCACCAGTCCTTTGCGCGCCCATAGCTCTCCTGTTGACGTATTCAATTTACCTTTCAATACACTGGCGGGGCTAAACCCTGACAGGTATAGCGCAGGGTAACTGCCTGCGAGTATACCCGCTGCGATGGTGATAAACAGCGATGCCAGCACTATATCTGTATGGAATGTCAGCTCCAACTGTTTGCCGGTAATCAAGTTAAAACTGGGAAGAAATAAATCTACCATAAGTACTGCGAGCAGCAGCGAAAGGAAACTCATAAACATCGACTCTCCTAAATGTTGTACGATCAATGCTCTTCTGCCCGCGCCAATGGCTTTCTTTATACCGATCTCTTTAAGCCTGCGGGATGCTTTTGCCGTAGACAGGTTCATAAAATTGATACAGGCGATGACGAGTATAAATGCTGCAATCACACTAAACAAAATCACATACTCAATTCGTCCACCCGTGGGTATACCATTTTCAAAACGTCCGAAGAGATACCCTTCTGAATATTTTTGCAGAATGAGGTCGCGGTGTGTAGCGGTAGTTTTTGTTTTAATCAGACCGCTTATTTTTCGTTCGAAAGTTGCTGCATCGGTTCCCTTCTTCAATACGATAAACGTCATCGGACCGGAGTTGGCCCAGTTTAGTACGCCTTCGTTCGTGTCCTTCATAACCTCAAATGATAACACAAAATCCGACCGCAGTGAAGAAGTCGCGGGAATGTCTTTAAAAACACCGCTCACTATATATTCCTTCTCGCGCTGCCATTCAATGGTCTTACCCATAGCGCTGGCGGTTGAATTGAATAAACTCTTTGCTATACTTTCGGATATGACAATTGAATTCTTATCCGCGAGCACACGCGTGGCATCACCGTGAACCAGGTCAAACGAAAAAATATTGAAGTAATCTTTACCGGCATATATACCGGCCGCATTTACACGCTTGTCCTTTACTGATAATGTAAAACGGTCAAACCAGTATGGTGGCGTCACCGTAGCTGCATACTCAACCTCGGGCATATCTTCAGCCAGTGTTTCGGCCAGTAGCCCGGGCGTTGAATCGGTCACACCTACCTGGCCGGAATGATTCTGTTTTTCAAATACTTTATACAACCAGTTGTCTCGCGCATGAAATTTATCAACCTGCCACTCATCGTAAACCCACAGGTATATCAGCAAGGTGCAGGCGAGCCCTGTAGAAAGACCTGCCAGGTTAATAAAGAATGTACCTCTGAATCTTTTGAAATTCCGGTAAAGGAGTAAAAAATTATGTCGCAGCATATCGTTCTGTCTTTACGTGCGTGTTTGCCAACACAATGCCATGAACAATATCCTGCTTTTCGGGCATAATACAAGCACATTTACCTGCATCCATATAGCGAGTGCCCATTCATAAAAATAAAACTGTCCATTCGTGGGCACTTTCTATTGCTTTCCGCAACACTGTCTATACCTTTAACCATCCGTACCTATAGTTTGAATACCTATGAAAGCAGCCGGAAATATACTGCTTGTTGATGATGATGAATTTGTTGTTCTCTCGGTCAAGCTGTTGCTCGAACCTCATTTCTCTTCGGTCAAAACGATCTCCAACCCGGAGCGCATACAGGCGCTGCTGGACCGTGAACAATTTGATGTAGTAGTACTGGACATGAATTTTCGTCAGGGCGATACTACGGGCAATCAGGGACGATTCTGGCTGAAGAAAATCAAGAGTCTTGCTCCGGAGACACAGGTAGTTTTATTAACTGCTTACGGTGATATACAGGTGGCTGTTGAATCGATGAAAGAAGGTGCGCTTGATTTTATTGTGAAGCCGTGGCAGAATGAAAAATTACTCACCACCGTCAAGACGGCCCACTTGTTAAGCCAGGAGAAAAAGAAAGTAAAGCAATTGAAATCGCAGCAGCGATCACTAGCCTCTGCGTTGGATCGGCACGAACCGGTTATCGGTATATCTGAATCGATACTTACCATTCGAAAGACGATTGAAAAAGTAGCACCTACGGAAGCCGATGTTCTGATCCTCGGGCAGAATGGTACCGGCAAAGAAATTATAGCACGCGAAATACACCGTAACTCGATGCGGGCAACCGGTATATTTATGACGGTAGATGTAGGCTCGCTCAGTGAAAGCCTCTTCGAAAGCGAGATGTTTGGTCATCGTAAAGGCGCGTTTACAGATGCAAAGGAAGACCGGGCGGGCCGATTCGAAGCTGCTGCCGGTGGTACTATATTTCTGGATGAGATCGGCAATCTCTCCCTGTCACTTCAGGCGAAACTGCTCACGGTATTGCAACATAAAAAAGTTACACGGCTGGGCACGCATGAAAGTATAGACCTGGATGTGCGAATCATCTGCGCTACCAACGGCAATCTGCAGGCCATGGTAAAGGAAGGAAAATTCCGGGAAGATCTATACTATCGCATCAACACGGTAGAGTTAACGTTGCCTCCGCTTCAGGACCGCGCTGAAGATATACCTTTATTGGCCGAACATTTCCTGCATCGTTTCAGTCATAAATACCAGAAGTCCCATTTGAAATTTGCCGATGGTGTTATATCCGCTCTCCAGAAATACCGTTGGCCCGGTAATATACGTGAGCTGCAACATGCAGTAGAGCGGGCCGTGATTATGTGTGAAGGCGAACAGATTGAGCCGGCTGATTTCGGTGCACTTCAAAAGCAAATGTCTTCTGATTTTACATTCGAAGATTTTAACCTCGAAAAACTTGAAGCTTGGGCGATCCGGAAAGCGATCGCTAAACATCATGGCAATATCAGTCATGCCGCCGATGAACTGGGATTGTCGCGCGGGGCACTCTACCGAAGAATCCAGACCTATGGTATTTAAGAACTTCAGACTTCAGATTATTTTCCGTGTGTTACTGCTTACGGGTGCTATAACTTTATTTGCCTGGTGCATTGTACATGGCTACTACCTTCGAAGTATATATCTGGGCGCTGCCATCCTGATTTTACTGATTGAACTGGTGTGGTACACCGATCGTTTTAACCGCGACCTGAAAAATTTTCTCACGAGTTTACTGCAAAGTGATTTCACGACTCACTTCCATACATCGGGCAATGGCAAGAGCATTGACGAATTATATAGTATGCTGAACAAGATCGCTTCTGCCTTTCGCAACATCAGCGTACAGAAGGAAGTGCAATACCGTTACCTCGAAATGCTTTTTGAACATGTACGTGTGGGTATACTCAGCGTGGATGCTACCGGTAAAGTACAGCATGCGAACCAGGCACTGAAAACCATGCTGCAGAAAAATATACTTCCGGATCTTCATGCCTTCGAGAGTATCGATGTATCGCTGGCAAATACGATCCGCGAAATACGTACGGGAGAAACCCGTCTTGTTAAACTGCGCATACAGCAGGACGTACTGCAATTGTCAATTCATGCTTCAGAATTTAAACTGGAGGATATGTACTATAAATTGATCTCGATGCAGAACATTCGCCAGGAGCTGGATATACATGAAATGGATGCCTGGCAAAAGCTGATTCACGTTATGAGTCACGAGATCATGAATTCAGTGTCTCCAATTATATCGTTAAGTGCTACGCTGCATGGACTTGTTGTACAGAGTAAATCTACGGATACTCCCCTGCCCTCTCTGTATGATTCATTAAACCAGGGATTGGACGCCATCCATATTCGCAGCGAAGGACTCTACAATTTTACGAAGACATATCGCAAACTGGCCGCTATACCCAAACTGAACCCGGAGAAAACCAACCTCCGCGAAATTGTCCAACGGGTAGAAGTACTCATGGCCGCGAACATTAAAGAACATGGTGTAGCATTGACTATTCGTGATATCGATCAACCGGTCATTGTCGACCCCGCTCTGATGGAACATGTACTGATCAATTTATTACTGAATGCTATCGATGCTGTGACGGGCAAAGAGTCTCCTTCGATTCATATATATACTACACCATCAGCCAAGAGTCAGGTAAATATACATATCCGTGATAATGGAGAAGGGATGGATGAAAGTACGGTGGAAAAGATATTTATACCTTTCTATACCACCAAGAAAAATGGTTCAGGTATAGGTCTCGCTATATCCAAACAAATATTGCAATTGCATCATGCAGATATACGGGTGAACAGTGCTCCCGGGCTCGGCACGGAGTTTATCATTACGCTATAATTTGTTCCCGTAGATCTCGCGGATAAACGCAGATAAATACAAATCCTTTCTGCGTACATCTGCGATTTCTGCGGGAACCAAAGATGAATACTACAATGTAGCCATATCAATAACGAAACGGTAACGAACATCGCCCTTTACCATTCGCTCGTAGGCTTTGTTTATATCTTTGATGTCGATCATTTCAATATCTGAAACGATATTGTGTTGTGCGCAGAAATCGAGCATCTCTTGTGTTTCCGGAAGTCCACCGATCATAGAACCGGCAAGCGTCTTTCTTCCTGCAATCAGGCTGAATGCATGTACAGCAGCTGGATCTGGCGGAACCCCTACGCAGATATGTGTACCATTGGTTTTCAACAATGACAGATATAGGTTAAAGTCATGTGCAGCCGAAACCGTGTCGAGTATAAAATCGAAATAGCCACGAACACTTTTCAACTGGGCTTCGTCAGAGGTTACTACAAACTTGTGTGCTCCGAGTTTACGCGCATCGGCTTCCTTGGATGAAGATGTACTGAGCACTGTTACTTCAGCACCAAACGCTACACCGAACTTAACGGCCATGTGTCCAAGTCCACCGAGACCAACCACAGCAAGCTTGTGTCCTTTTCCTACTTTCCAGTGACGCAGTGGTGAGTATGTAGTTATACCGGCACAAAGTAAAGGCGCTACAGCAGCAAGTGAAAGTTTTTCAGATACACTTAGTACAAAATCTTCATGTACAACAATAGTATTGGAGTAGCCACCATACGTTGGCGTTTTTCGATCTTGCTCATAACCGTTGTAGGTTGGCGACATGCCATTCAAACAATATTGCTCGAGTCCTTCTTTACAGTTCTCGCATGTTCTGCAGGAATCTACAAGACAGCCCACGCCTACCAGGTCACCGGCTTTGAATTTCTTTACGTGTGCACCAACTTTAATTACCTTGCCTACCAGTTCGTGGCCCGGCACCATCGGGTATATAGATCCGCCCCATTCATCGCGGGCCTGGTGAAGGTCAGAGTGGCAGATACCACAATATAGTATATCGAACTGAACATCGTGGGGACCTACTTCGCGTCTCTCAAAATTCCACGGTGCCAAAGCCGAAGTAGCGCTTTGCACGGCATATCCTTTTGCTTGTATCATAAATGGCTGGTATAAAGTTTAATTTGAAGTTCAAAAGTCGAAAGAACCGGATTACGCAGGTATCAAAATTCAAACAGAAAGGTATAAAATTCAAACAATTTTCCGCCTGGGATGCGTTATAGATTTCCGGACTACAGTTTACATGCATTACAATATGCAAATTGATCACCCGGCATAATTTTTTTAAAGTAATTTGCCAAACCCCACCAGCTATGACAACTCAGGAAATTGCCAAGAGACTCGCCTCTTTATGCCGCGAGGAAAAGTACGAACAGGCACAACAAGAGCTTTATGCTGAAAACGCTGTCAGTATAGAACCGGAAGCATCAAACGGATTTGAAAAAGAAACCCGCGGTTTAGCAGCCATTATTGAAAAAGGAAAACGGTTTGAATCGATGGTAGAAAAAACACATTCAATCACCGTATCCGAACCACTGGTTGCCGGAAACTCCATCGCCTTTATACTTTCCATGGACATGACGATGAAAGGAAGACCACGCACATCCATGAGTGAGTTGTGTGTTTACCGGGTACAAAACGGCAAGATCGTATCCGAACAATTCTTCATGTAGATATACCGCATCATCGCTATATTTTTCATCACACAAGGCCGTCACAACGACAGGGCTACACGGATTGCCTGCTCTACGGGGCAGGTATATTTACTTTCGCCATAGACAGAAAAAGGCTTTGCTGAAAGTAACGGAGGTTGCGCCATAAATCTCGGCTGTACTCCGCGATGCGGCTGTGCTGCATGCGCTATAAATGGATGACAAAGATATACCGTACCTGCCTTGCCGGTTGCAAATGTTACGGGACGCTCATCGGGTATAACCAGTTGCTGTGCCAGTTCCATAAAGGTAAGCCCTGCATCACCATGCGGAGCGAGTGTGCGGGCAACATCCAGGTGAGAACCTGCAAGTATGCGTGTAGGCGCATCGTGTTCTCCTATATCTGAAAACAGGAACAGCATCAGCAATGCACGCCCCTTCGAAAATATATTGATGCGCCAGGAAAAATAATCCTGTACTGCTTCGCCGGGAAAACTTGCATCCACATGCCAGCCCGTATCACCGGGGTCCTCGTTGGCAGGAAAGCGAACCGGAAATGTACCGAGGTCTGTTCGGGGCAACCACTGTCCTTTCCCTGCAAGCTGATCGAACGCTGCGTGTAGCCTCTCCGTGTTAACAGCTTTCTGAAACGCCTCATCGCTATAGTATCCTAACCGCACTACCGGCTTCGTCCAGGTGTCGGGATTATTTGGATTGCAGCCGGTATCACGCCAAAGAATTTCGCGTCCCGCTTCGGCAAGTGTCTCCGGAAAGGCATGTTCAAGCTTTACAAATCCATTTTTAATAAACTGTTCTATCTCCTGTGGTGTAAGCATATAGTATCCGAATGAATAAACGATATATACGTATACCGGCCTACTTCAGGATTAGTTCCATTTGAATATTGCAACGTTCATACGGTGTTGCGTGTCCTACCACTTTTTTAAAACCTAGTTTGTGGTATAAATTGATTGCCGGTGCAAGAATGGTATTGCTCTCTAAATACAACCGCGATGCCCCGAGCGATTTAGCTTTCCGGATGATTGCCTGCCCGAGGAGCCAGCCTATATTTTTACCTTGTGCCTGCGGTGACACGGCCATCTTTGCCAGCTCAAAATCATATACCGGGTCATCCATTTTGATGAGCGCACACACGCCTGCAGGAACATCGTTATACAAGGCAACAAAGATATGCCCGCCATTTTTTAATATATAGTTTTTCGGATTGTCGAGTGCTTTGTAATCAGCTTCCTCCATTTTAAAGTACTGCGTAATCCACTGCTCATTCAAATCCCGAAATGCTTTCTGATACTTCGGAGTATAATCGACAATCTTTACATGCTGGCTTTCACGTTTTTTCTTTTGCTCCTGCACGCGTTTCAACAGTGTTTTCTGCTCCAGCAAAAATTCCCATTCTTCCAACGCCTGCCACAGGTCGTGTCGTGTTTGCGCGAGTATTTCTTCGATCGCGTTGTTCACATCGGCATACTGTACAGCGATCTTTTCAGTAATATTTTTCCCTTTCGGTGAGAGCGTTACCAGCGTGGTACGGCCGTCTGCCTTGTCTTTCTTTTCGGTGATATACCCTTTCTTCGTCATCTCGCCAATGATCTTGCTTACTGAAGGATGCGAGTGTCCTATTTCGCGTGCAATCGTTGTGATGGTACGAGGTTCTCCCTGCGAGAGTACATAAAATACAGGGAACCATTTCGGCTGCAATTCGATGTCGTAGAGTTTATAAATATGAGCCGCATCATCCGTGATTCGCTCGGTTAACATCCGCAGCCTGCTACCCAACGCGAGCTTGCCAACCTGGTTAAAGAATTCCATACGTAATTAATTATGTAACCAATTACGTAAATAGGTAACAAAATTCAAAAGAAGTTGTCCGGGATTTTTTGAAGCCTGTTTAAAGTCCTTCTTTTCCCTCAGCCCAAAACGCCTGCACACGGATGTTCCGGGGCGGAACACCACGGGTTAATAAAACTTTGCGCACACCTTTTATGGCGTTCGCATTACCCGTCAGGTAAAATGTACTTGCACGCCAAACGTCCCATAGCTTGCCGTGCAGAGCATTCAGGTACGCAGCGGAATGTTCATACGGCATTACCGTATCCTTCGGAACTACATCCAGCATAAGATCGAGTTTATCCGGCAGATCGAACAAATCCGGGTGAAGCGTTAACACACCCAGGTATTCCTGTTGATTCGCATGAATCTCATTCTTGAGACTATTGAAAAGTCCCAACGATGTCTCATCACCAAAAAAGAAATGATATTTACTGTCGGCTTCGTACAGACTCTTGCCGCGCGGGCCAACCATCTTCAGCTTGTCGCCAACGCGAAGCCTGGACGCAAACGTACTGCCCGGACCATTGCCATGTAAATAAAAACATACCGAACATATACCGGCTTCACTGTCAAAAAAATTAGGCATATAATTTCTATAGTGTATATCGTCTACCCGAAAGGCAACGGCCTGCGTCAGTTTAAAATCGACCGTTGAGAAGTCGCCCGTAAACGTTACTTTCTTCAGATTGTCATGTATATACTCTACATCCGATACGGTAACATCATGTATAAATTTTTTGAAGACAGTCTCCACAACGTTTCCCATCCATTTTGGCATGTGTGGCATAGTATTAATATTTATATGATTAGATTAGCCACAAAGATCCCTTTATACGTTAAGGGCCTTGTACCTTAAAAGGATTTTGTTTTACTCTTAAAGGATTATTTATGGTAGTGCGGCTAACGGATGCAGACCTGGAGGAACTCATATACGAACGGAATCTGCCGTCTGATTTGAAATGCCAGGACGGTATAGCAGAGAATATATCTTTTATAGACTGCCGGTTTGGTAACGCTACCATGCGCGAAACCTGGTTCGAAGGTGTACACATCAGTCACGGCAGTATCAACCTTGAAAGTGATATATCGCTGAAACTGGAAAGCGACACACCGATGATTGAAATGCATTTCAACCTGGCCGGCACACAATACGCGCAGATCTATGGAACAGGCCAGCGGTTTGTAGTACGCGAACGTCAGCACAACATGTTTTATATGCCTGAGTTCGAAGGGTATATAGAATCTTCACGACAAAAAGAGACTTCACAAATGTTGGAAATACACCTTACGGAAACATACTTCCAACGCTTTGTCTCAACGGACTCCACCTTGCTAAGTCGCTTTACGGAAAAGATCGAGAAGAAAGAGTTATCGGTGTTGAACGATCTTCACATGACGATCACACCCTATATGGAAACACTCGTGCAGCAGATTCTTCAATGCAACAAGCAAGGTATTATGAAGCGCTTGTTCCTGGAATCGAAAGTTATGGAGTTACTCATGCTGCAGATCGAGCAATTTGAGACAGCCGTTGAGAAAAAGCCATCCACCATAATCAAAGCGAACGATGCCGAAAAAATCCATTACGCGCGCCACTTGCTGGAACAGAATATCAGCAACCCTTACTCGCTGCTGGAACTATCGCGTATGGTTGGGCTGAACGACTTCAAGCTGAAGAAAGGCTTTAAAGAAATATTTGGCAATACCGTGTTCGGATATCTGCATGAAGTACGGATGCAGGAAGCTAAAAAACTTTTGCTCGACCAGCAGAAATCAATTCACGAAGTTGCCGAATACTGCGGCTACCAATATGTGCAGCATTTTTCCACAGCCTTCAAAAAACGCTTCGGCATTACGCCCGGCGGTATGCGTGTATAGCGGGGGTTGCTTCCGCTCCTTGACACCCGAAATGCTATAGTATATACGCCATATATACCTTCCACACTGTGGATTGTCCTCTTATTTTGCTAATGTATTTCAATACGAACCTGGCTCGGTAATTTTGTTGTGATCGGTCCGGACGGCTTCCGTTTGTATTTATCGTTACAACATTTAATTAAAACTAAATGCGGTAACACAGATATGCCGGGAGCTGTTCCCAACGTTTCATTTTTTCAGTATATTCCTTTGCTTAATCGGGCCTTGTATGACTAGTAGCCGTTACTGCATTCTTCTATCGTTCGTTCTCATCCTGATGACGCAGTTGGGATGGGCGCAAAAAAAGGATTTGGTGTTCCGGCACCTCAATACATCGCACGGACTTTCACAAGATCATGTTAATGCCATCCTGAAAGGCTATAAAGGTTTTATGTGGTTTGGTACCGATGAAGGCCTTAACAAATATGACGGTTACCAGTTCCATACGTATCGGCATGACGATGCTATACCTACGAGCATCAGCAGTAACTATATATATGATATCATTGAAGATGAACAGCGAAATCTTTGGGTTGCCACCGCGAGTGGTATTGATCGTCTGGATCGTGCGCTGGATATATTTACAAATTATGCTCCCGGTGATTCGTCCATCATTATACGCGACCTTCTCTTCGATGCAAAAGAAAAGCTGATCTGGATCGGTACAACGGAAGGGCTATTTGTTTTCAATCCAAAAGACACAACCTTTCAACATTATCAGTATAAAGAAAACGGCATCCTGAACCTGAGCCAGAATTTTATCTACCACATTGCCCAGGATCTATCGGGCAATCTTTGGCTGGCAACGGATAACGGTCTTAACCGCTTCGATCCAAAAACCAAAACCTTCACACGGTATATACACGATCCGAAAGATCGGGGCAGCATCGGCACCAATACGATAAAGGCTGTGTATACTGATGCAAAAGGTAAAGTTTGGATTGGCACGCTGGGCAGCGGCATTGCCGTTTATGATCCTCAAACGGACTCGTTCAAAAGTTTCAGGCATGATCCCGATAATCCAAACTCCCTTGGACATAACGATATACTTTCGTTTGCTGAAGATGACGATGGAAACTTATGGGTCGGAACGGAGAATGGCGGCATCAGTATATTTCATGAGCAGACACAGACGTTTACTCGCTATACTTACAACCTGTTTGACGCAAACAGTCTGAGCAACAATTCTATCTATAGTTTATATAAGGATGACACCGGTAACATGTGGATCGGAACATGGTCCGGAGGTATAAATCTTGTCGCGAAGTTTGGACAGAAATTCAATCTATACCAGCAGCAACCCGACAATAAAGGGTTGAGTAATAACATCGTGCTCACGATAACCGGTGATCATAAAGGAGACTTGTGGATTGGTACGGATGGTGGCGGACTCAATCGCTTTAATCGCAAAACCAAAACGTTTACCCATTATCAGCACGATCCGAAAAACCGGAATAGTCCTGCGAGTGATTATGTACTTTCTGTTGTGGAAGCAACACCCGGAGTGCTGGCGTTGGGCTATCACCGCGGTGGACTTGACTTATTTGATACACGTACCGGTATATTTACACATTACTTGCCGGAAGAAGGAAATCCTAAAAGTCTCGCGCACACGACAGTGACAGCGGTGTTTAAAGATCGCGAAGGTCAAATCTGGATTGGTACCTGGGGAAGCGGCATTGGTATATATCAGCCTGACAAAAAGGAATTCACCTGGTATCAGCAACATCCGAATGACAAAAACAGTCTCAGTGATAATTTCATTTATACTTTGGGGGAAGATGCCGAAGGAAATATATGGGTGGGAACTACATCGGGTTTAAACAAGATGGACAAGAAGACTGGTAAATTTACCCGCTTCTATAATAACAAGTTTGATCACAAAAGTCTGAGTCATGATGTAGTAGGTACTATGCTGTGCGATCATCTCGGCAACATGTGGTTTGGTAGTGCCGGCGGGCTAAATCTATACGACAAAACAACCCACACATTTACTTCCTTTACCGACCATGACGGACTTCCGAACAACATGATCCGGAATATACTGGAAGACAACCGCGGTAATTTATGGATCGCTACAAACAAAGGTCTCTCCCGCTTCAACCCGAAAACAAAAGCAGTTCGTAATTATACCACTGCCGATGGTTTGCAGGGAAATGAATTCAAGCCGCACTCGTGCTACAAGACTGCTGACGGGGAATTATTTTTCGGTGGTCCCAACGGATTGAACAGTTTTTATCCGGACAGTCTCAAAGACAATACATCCGTCCCTCCTATATATTTTACCGGCCTTCAGATCTTTAATAAACCGATTACCATACACAGTAAAAATTCTATACTGAAGAAACAGATCAACGATACGCGAGAGATCACCCTCACACATGATCAATCCGTATTTACCCTTGAGTTTGCAGCCCTTAATTTTGTACTCCCCGAAAAAAATCTATACGCCTATAAACTGGATGGTTTTGACAAGGAATGGAATTATGTAGGACACAAGCGCACGGCAACCTATACCAACCTTGATCCGGGCGAGTATATATTTCATGTGAAGGCATCGAACAATGACGGTTTGTGGAATGAAGCCGGTACGAGCATGCGCATTATTATTACACCGCCTTACTGGTATACATGGTGGTTCCGTATTCTGGCGGCATGTCTCATTGCAGGTGCTATATTTATTTTTGTACGCATCCGGCTCAATATTGTCGACAAGCAACGCGCTGCACTGGAGCACCAGGTAAAGATCCATACAGCAGAAGCTGTGGAGCGGAAAGAAGCACTCGAAGCGCAGGCTGAAAACATGCAGACACTAAATGACCAGTTGCAGGCACAAACTGAATTTCTGCAGAACCTCAACGATGAAATTGAGCAGCAACGTATAGAAGCTGAAGAAGCGCGCAATGAAGCCGAACGTGCCAACCAGGCCAAGAGTATATTTCTGGCAACGATGAGTCATGAAATACGTACACCTATGAACGGTGTAATTGGTATGGCATCTTTACTCGCAGAAACTCCGCTTACATCGGAGCAACGCGAGTATACCGAAATTATCAGAAGCTCCGGAGAAAGTCTGTTAGGTGTGATTAATGATATACTGGACTTCTCCAAGATTGAATCCGGTAAGATGGAGCTGGAGGAAAAAGATTTTGACCTGCGCAATTGTGTGGAAGAAGTGCTGGACCTGTTTGCGAATAAAGCGTCTGATCTTCGACTCGATCTGCTTTACGAACTGGACCCCGATGTGCCGGAACATATTGTAGGAGATAGTTTACGCCTGCGGCAGATCCTGATCAACCTGGTAGGGAACGCTATTAAATTTACACACCGGGGAGAGATCTTTGTCAGTGCACATGTGCAGGGTAAAGATAACGATCAGTACCAGTTGCGCATTGCTGTTCGTGACACTGGTATAGGTATACCGGAAGACAAAGTAAACCGTTTATTTAAAGCATTTTCACAAGTAGATGCATCTACTACCCGCAAATATGGCGGCACCGGGTTAGGACTTGCTATATCTGAAAAACTGGTTGGCCTGATGGGCGGACACATCTGGATCGAAAGCACGGTTGGCAAAGGAACTACGTTCTTCTTTACGATCAAGACCCGGTTAAGTAAAGAGAAACCACCAACCTATATATATGATAAAGATGCACTGCGCGATAAAAAGATTTTGGTTGTGGACGACAACGCCACGAATCGTCTTATCCTGAAGAACCAGTTACAACTATGGCAGGCGGAACCTGTAATCGCCAATTCCGGAGAGAATGCGATGGATATACTCTCACGATCGTCCGGCTTTGACCTGGTACTTACCGATATGCAGATGCCGGGAATAAATGGATTGGAGTTGGGTAAAATGATTCGCGAACGCTATCCGGACCTGAGAATGATCCTGTTAAGTTCAATTGGAGATGATCGAAGTGAACGTTTTACGAAAATATTCTCTTCTATATTAAGCAAGCCTGTAAAGCATAGTATGCTGTACAAAAATATACTTATGAACCTGCGCAAAAATGATAAGGCTCCGGCTCCGGCCGACCAGGTAAATCAAAAGCTACGCGAAGACTTTGCGCAGCAGTTTCCGCTGCATATTCTGATTGCAGAAGATAATCCGGTGAACCAGAAACTGGCGACACGGGTATTAAACAAGCTTGGCTATACTCCGGACGTAGCGGCAAACGGGCGCGAGGCGTTGGATGCGTTCATGGCTTCGCATCATAACATGATTCTGATGGATGTGCAGATGCCGGAGATGGATGGATTGGAAACCACCCAACGCATTCGCCAGCATAACGGTATACAACCGGTAATTATCGCGATGACGGCTAACGCCATGCAGGGCGATCGCGAACAATGTATAAAAGCCGGTATGAATGACTATATCAGCAAGCCGGTTAACCTCGAAGAGTTGATGAAGACTATTGAACGATGGGCTGTGCAGGCAAAAACGCAAGGCAAACCGGCATAGACTATATATACTATTCGATCATAACCGACTTCTGCAGCGCTGACTCATTGTTAACGGCCCGTAGTAAATATACTCCACTGGAAGGCGTTCCCGGCAACTTTACTTCGTAGGTGCTGGCTCCGGCCCGGGCCACACCGGTATATATTAACCGACCGGTTCGATCGTGCAACGATATATAGGTCGGACTCTCCAGCTGCGTATGAAAATCAAGAAGGAACTTGTCTTCCTTAACAGGATTAGGAAAAGCTGTGAGTCTCAAACGCGCTTCCAGGTCTACACGTACTATATCTGAAAATTCATACATGCCATCAAAATCAACCTGGCGCAGTCTGTAATACGAACGACCCGACAGAGGATCGCCATCGGTATACATATATTTATTTAACGTCTGGCTCGTTCCAACTCCCGACACCTGTCCTATCTGTGAAAAATTAATACCATCTTCACTTCGCTGGATTGCAAAATAATCGTTGTTGGTTTCCGAAGCGGTCTCCCAGTATAAATCTATATTTCCTTCATCGTTCGGTTGCGCAGAAAAATTCAGCAGTTCCACTGGCAAAGGTGCGTTGTTGCCTGACAACGTCCATGGTGAAAAGGTGGTGACACCGGGAACTGTGGCACTCGTAGCCGTACTGGTTTGTCCGGCCAGCGGAGCATCCCATCCATTGATTGATGAATTCCACCGCTGTGCCCTTAATTGTGTTATCGTTCCTACTTCTGCTGCCGCTGCATCAAAGCGCAAGGTTGCCGTACCACTTACTCCATCTTTATCAACTTGCCAGAACCGGTCTACAACATTCACACTGTTGTCTACTCCGTTTCTATATACATTGGTGACTGCAACGGGCGAAGATGGATACGGTGTGTTGTTCGTGGCTGTAGGAAATGTGGACACGGTAACGTTGCCTATATTTCCCGCGGTAAGCGTAAGTGTGAATGGTATATATCCGGCGGATGCTGTTCCGAATGGAAAAACATGCGCGCTTGTATTGGCACCTATATTCAAACGCACCTTACTGGTGTTATCCGTTCGCTCGCTCACTATATACCCGGTAACACGGGTGACGGCATTGGATGCGCTGTTGTTTATGGTGAGGGTTGTGCCATTCAAAATCAACGGTCCTGCCGTTAAGGTAAGCGCATTGCTGACGGCAACATCGCGTTGCATCGTTATACCTGTAGCATTACTGCTCTGCATATTATAGAATGCAATAGGTGATGTACCGGTAATGATCTGGCTCGAGCTTCCGTAAAAGTATACTCCGCCCTGGTCGGTGAACGTGCCGTTGTTAACAAAATTACCGAAGAACGCTACAGATGTTCCCGGAAATATCTGCACGTTTCCGGTATTGGTAAACTGACTTTGTGCATTTGCAAAAGCACAAATCAAAAACAACACGCTATAAATCGCTATGTGCTTCATATATAGCATTACTTGGTTTCGGTATACCATTGTATATCGCGGAAGGTAATAGCATCACCACTGTTTGCCGAAGTACAGTATAATTCGAAATAATCTCCGGGTGATATATCGGTCAGGTAGATGGTAGTAGCAAACTGGTATGGATCGTTGGCGGTTGTAAGACGGAGATCAGTTTCACCAAATCGCGTTGCAACTACTCCGTTTTTTACAATGGCTATCGATATTGTGCGGTTGTTGCTCGGTACGGCAATATTACCGGAGATTATAGCCCATCCTTCACTTTTGTTTACAGGTTGATAGGTAATCCGGTTAGTACCGATTGTCCACTTGGTAGTGATTGATGTTTGCGCGCCTGCGGTCCAATTTGCTTTATACCACGTACCGGCTGTTGTTACCATAGTGGTCGCGCTACTGTTAAACACGTTTATCCTGCAGTGCGGATTTTGATCCGGTCCACCGGAATTATTCCGGATAAATACATTCGCGTCCCGGGCATCGGAACGTGAAAAATCAAATCCACTCATGAACGTTCCTACGTTATTCCATGTATTGTTGGTAATAAACATACTGGAGATGGATGTAAATGATCCTGGTACATAATTTATACCTATACCACCTGAGGTGTTGTAGAAACCACAGTTCAACACCGAAGTAACCGAGGCAGCGCCCGACAGGAAATTTATACCTTTCGCACAACCGATGAAATCAGTCTCTGATATTTTAAACGACACTCCGCTTGCTCCACCGGCAGCGAGTTCTATACCGGATGCAACTGCATTCGTTATATCAACTTCGAACACCCAAAGTTCAACATTACTCACAGCTGCGATCGCGCGGTTAAAGCCATCGAACGTACAGTCCTTTATTTCGAAGTACTCACCACCGGTTACGAGTCGTATACCATCGTCTCCGGCACTGGATCCATAGCCACCAAGCGTTGTAGCATCAAACGCCAGCATCTTGAAATAGCTTTCCGATATACAGCTGAACATGGGCGATCCGCCTAACCCGGAGGCTGCGGTAAGATAAGATATACCGTATGAACTTCCCTGAATGGTAACCGGATGCGGCAGGTCTATTACCTGCGTAGCAGATATAGGGTAATCGCCACCGACAAGTTTTATAACCGATGGCCCTACCATGTGCAGGTCGAGAAACTCCAGTACTTCTTCAATGGTCGTCCAGCTTCCGCCCGGCTTTACTTCAAATACATTGTCATCTCGCTCTTCACTGCCTTTTATAATCCAGTTACCATCTATAGCAACGTAGGTTTTTCCAACCCATCGAAAATGCTTGGATATGGTAGAGCCTTCAATGGTGGCGGAGCCGTTGGGAATTACGTCAACTTCATCCGTATGTGTACCGGTGTTTTTTACGGTTATAGACAAACCGTTGTCGGCAGCAGTAATGGCGGGTAGGGTTAGCGTTATATCGTTGCTGGCCACAACAAAGGTTTCGCTTTTCGCAATGATGGAAGTAGTTGTCTTGGAAGTGAGGCTTGGCTCACCGGTGGTAATAAACGGTACCCATTGTCCTCCGTTCCAGTAATAATATCCATCCGCCACAGCTCCCCCGCTGCTATATACCAGCATGCCGGCCGGAACTGTTCCGGTAAGTGGAGAAATTGATGACAGGTTGTTAATGACAACACGCGGTGGAAGTAATCCCTTGTTTGTACTTTCAAGTTCAAGCAACGAATTGGAATTAATGGTTGTCGGATTGTTCCCTATTTTAACTTGTGCATGAACGCTGACAAGAAGATGGATCAACAAATAAATAAGAAGTAAAAATCGCTTCATCATATACACTTTGAATTAGATATAGTGTGAGGTACACTAACAAAGGTGGAAACATATATAGTGTTATGAATCAGGAAAAAGCTGATTTTGTAAAGTAAGAAGAGTAAGGATTAGAAGTAAGGAGTAAGGAGTAAGAAGTAAGAAGCCGGGAGTAAGAATGCAGATAGTTGGTGACGTGTTCTTTAGATGTTATATCTGACTACACGTTACAACATAAGTAATCCGCGATGCAATGCTTACTTCTTACTTCTGTTCTTACTCCTCATTTCTCAAATAGTAATGCTTCCCTGATTGGACTGCATATGCAGCGCCCATTTTTCCAATACTGCTACAAGCGCTTCGAGCTTTACAGGTTTGCTTACGTAATCGTCCATACCGGCTTTCATGCATTCTTCGCGATCGCCTTGCATGGCATTGGCTGTCATGGATATGATAACCGGCTGGTGATATCTTTTGAGACGGATCATGCGTGTTGCTTCGAGTCCGTCCATTTCGGGCATCTGTACATCCATCAAAATTACATCGTAGAAGTCGTCATCGAATTTTTCCAACGCTTCCAAACCATTATTGGCAACCTCTACATCATTATAGCCAAGCTTACTGAGTATACGTGTTGTTAATTTTTGATTTACCGGGTTGTCTTCAGCTATGAGAATGCGCAGCGGATAACGTTTTGCAAATTCTTCTGATAGCAATTGCTTCGGTGCAGCGTCTTCTGCCACACTTACTTTTTGCACCGGTTCAAGTGCCGTTTGTATGGCGCGATACAAGGCGTGTTGCCGCACGGGTTTATTCAACACCACAGCAAACAATTCGGTATACTGCTTTTTATTTTCATCGCCCACTGAACTCAGGAGTATAACCGGCAGATCGGTATAATTCTTCTTCAGTATCTGTGTCAGTTGTACACCATCTACATCTGGCATCTGCATATCGGTAATGACCAGGTCAAATCGATTGCCAGACGAAAGTATAGCTTGTGCTTCTTTACCGGATGATGCCAGTACCGGAATCATTTTCCATTGCTCCATCTGACTTTTCAGAATGGCCAGGTTAGTTGCATTATCATCAACCAGTAACACTCGCTTGCCGGCATGCTCACCTTCAACCGGCACCGGTATATTTGCCTGAGGTTCGTGACTCACTGTACCATTCAGCGTAAAGGTAAATGTAGTGCCTATACCGGGCTCACTCTCAACGCCAATTGTACCGCCCATCAACTCTACCAATCGCTGGCTGATCACCAGACCGAGTCCGGTACCACCATACTTGCGCGTTGTAGAAGAATCAACCTGCGAGAAAGCTTTGAACAAGCGTGACAGTTTATCGGACGGTATACCGATACCGGTGTCGCGTACATGAAACGACAGTTCCAGTTTGTCATCGGTATTGCTGAGTAAATCTACACCTATATATATTTCACCCTGGTGGGTAAACTTCATGGCGTTACCAATGAGGTTGATCAATATCTGTCGTAGTCGGTGACTGTCACTGATAACCTGGTCGGGAATGAGCGGATCGATATAGTATAAAAGATCCAGTCCTTTTTGAGCAGCTTTTCCGGCGAACACATCCATCACATCTTCAATGCACTGACGCAGGCTGAAGGTGTGGCTGTCCAATTCAAGATTCCCTGATTCGATTTTCGAGAAGTCCAGGATATCGTTGATCACGGTGAGCAGTGCTTCGCCACTTCCGCGAATGGTGTTGGTATATTCCTGTTGCTCCGGAGTAAGTTTTGTTTCCGCCAGCAACGAAGCCATTCCCAGCACACCGTTCATAGGCGTACGTATCTCATGACTCATCGTTGCCAGAAATATACTCTTGGCCTGGTTGGCACGCTCTGCCTCATTTCGTGCTGCCTCTGCTTCTTCCCGTTGCAGGTGTATCTCTTCATTTATACTCTGCAGAAATTTAGTCTGTTCCTGAAGCTGTTCGTTCAGCGTCTGCATATCTTCCGTCTGCGCTTCGAGTATTTCTTTACGCTCAATGGCTTCGGCAGTGCGTTCGTTTACTTCTTTCTCCAGTGCTTCCTGCAGCTTCTGCATTGAACGCATGCGTGCACGATACCCGAGGAATATACTTCCGATCACCAGTAATACAGCGCTGGTCATAAACCACCACGTGCGCCAGAAGGGAGGCGTAATAGTCAGGTTCAACTGCAGTGTATCCGTAGTCCAGTTACCTTCACTGTCGCGTCCGCGAACTTTAAATATATACTGTCCCGGATCAAGATTGGTATACGTAACACTGCGGATATCGCGTTCTATACTCCACTCCTTATCAAATCCTTCCAGCATATAGCTATATACTTTCCGTTCGTTGGATATATAATTCAAGGATGCAAACTCAAAGGAGATCACCGAAGCATCGTATGACAATGTAATGCCGTCTGTCTCCGTAATACTTTTCAGCAGCGGGGAATTATTAGCGCTATCGGCAATGGACACCGGTGCGTTGAACAATTGGAAACCGGTCAGTACAATAGGTACCTGGTAATTTTCACTCTTGATGCTATCCGGGAAAAATTCAATGAAGCCCTCTTCACCACCAAAGTACATCGCGCCATTGCTTCCTTTCAGAAAAGCACTTTGCTTGAACTCGGTGCAACGCAAACCATCTGCTATACCAAAA
The DNA here is from genome assembly GCA_966211525.1 of uncultured Chitinophaga sp. Lineage (GTDB taxonomy): Bacteria > Bacteroidota > Bacteroidia > Cytophagales > Cyclobacteriaceae > Ohtaekwangia. Next base: position 45,040 of record CBIHOZ010000012.1, read on the forward strand.
TTTTTAAACGTGCCGGATGCCGGATTGAATTTGGACAAACCGTTATTCGTACCAAGCCAAAGATTGCCTTTGGCATCTTCGAGTATACCATAGATGGCATCGCTGGGTAGGCCATCCGTTGTGCGGTATACCTTGAACTTTTTGGTCTCCATGTCGAAGTAGTTTAAACCCGACATGGTGCCAATCCAGAAGTTTCCTTTCTTGTCTTCATACATCTGGTTCACGGCATTATTGCTGATGCTGTTAACGCCATCCTTGTGCAGGAAAGCTGTAAACTTTTTCGTTACCGGATCAAAAAGATTGAGACCGTTGCCTTGTGTACCAACCCATAGCCTGCCCTTGGAATCTTCAAAAACGAGATATACTTTATTACCGCTGATACTATTCGGATCGTTGTCATCATGAACAAAATGTGTGAATGAGTTGTCTTTCGGATTAAACAAATTCAAGCCTCCGTAAAATGTTCCGATCCATATATTCTTGCGACTGTCCTCGAGAAATGCCCAGGCGTTGTTACAGTTAATACTGGTGGAATCTTGCGGATTTACTTTATAGTGAGTGTAGGTGTCCTTAGCAGGATTATATACCGTCAGACCATCGGACCATGTTCCGATCCAGAAATTACCGTGACTGTCTTCGTGCACATTCAGTACGTAGTTACCGCATATACTGGCTGGATTATTCGGATCGTGCAGAAAGTGCTTAAAGGTTCCGGTTTCACGATCGAACCGGTTAACACCACCGCCATCTGTACCAATCCATATATTCTTTTGTGAATCTTCAAATATGTGAAGCACCTTGTTGTTACTGAGACTTGCCGGTGACGATGTATGGCGATAGTGCGTAAACCTCGATCCATCTCTGCTTAACAGATTTATACCTCCCGAAAATGTACCTACCCACATGTTTCCCTTACGATCTTTGTATATAGACCAAACGGAATTAATGCTCAGGCTTGCGGGGTCGATATCATCGTGACGATAGGTATATATTTCACTGGTATGCTGATCCAATACACTCAGGCCGCCATTTTCGGTGCCGATCCAGAGATCACCATCAAATGATTCGTTAATAGCCATAACAAAATCATTCGCCAGCCCATGCGAAATTCCATAATGCTCAAAATCTTTTGTAACCGGATTGAATTTATTGAGGCCTGCGCCCCATATACCGAACCATAACTGATGACGGCTGTCTTCAAAGACCACTTTTGCATTGTCGCCACTGAGCGACCGCGGATTTTTTTCGTCATGCTTAAAGCGAGTGAATGCTTTCGTATTGCGATCAAAGACACTGATGCCTCCCCGCGTTGCAACCCATACGTTGTGGGCATGGTCTTCAAAAATGTGTGTAATGGCATTGCTGCTTAAACTGGCAGCGTTGTTTTTGTTATAAGTATAGTGTATAAACGAATTATCCTTTTCATTGTATACATCTACACCATTGTTATCCGTACCAATCCACAGCAGGCCTTCGTGATCGAGCATCACCGTTGTTACTTCATCACCGGAAATTGAATTTACATTTCCCGGATCATTCTTATAGTGTGTAAAATTTTCTTTATCGCGGTTAAACCGGCTTACGCCTCCCCCGGAAGTTGCAATCCACAAATCACCTTTCTTGTCTTCAATGATTGCCTGGATAAAGTTACCACTGATAGAGTTCGGATCTTTTGGATTATTGCGATAGACCGTAAATGTATAGCCATCATATTTATTCAAACCATCGCTGGTACCGAACCACATAAAACCGCGGCTGTCTTCAAGTATACAGACGGTATTGCTATGCGAAAGTCCGTCACGTTTACCAATGTGGCGAAAGCTCAAATTTTTATTTTGGGCAAAAGAAGTCAGCGTCAGCATCATGCTTAACACGATGCAGCCTATATATATACCTGCACGATAGTTCAGTGTTCTGCGGAGCATTTATTGTTTAACTTTTACCTGTACAGCCCACTTCTCTAATATAATTACCAGCTCTTCCAGGTTTACCGGTTTGCTGATATAGTCATCCATTCCGTTCTTTAAACATTCTTCACGGTCACCCTGCATCGCATTGGCCGTCATGGCAATAATTACCGGCTGATTTTCCAGACACACGCGAATCATGCGGGTTGCTTCCAGACCGTCCATCTCCGGCATCTGCACATCCATCAGAATCAGATCGTAATTGCGTTTACTTACTTCTTCCAATACTTCTTTACCGTTCTCTGCTATATCCGGATCGTATCCGAGTTTACCAAGTATACGCATCGCCAGCTTTTGATTCATGCGGTTATCTTCAGCGATGAGTATGCGCAATGGATACTTCTTCGAAAAGTCTGTTGTTAATTTAGGTTTGGCAGGAGCTACGTCTACTGCCGATACATCTCCTCTGTTCAGCAATGCGCTGAGCATGTGCTGACTCAATATACTATGGCGTATAGGTTTAATCACTACGGAACTGAATAGCTCGGGGTATTTCTTGCTGCTCTCATCACCAATGGTACTCATGAGTATAATCGGCAACAACGGATGTTTCTTGCGTATCGCGAGAGACAATTCCATACCATTCATTTCCGGCATTTGCATTTCCGCCAGCACTAAATCTATACCGGTACCATGCGAAAGTATCTCCAACGCCTGTGCGCCTGAATCGGCAATGATCGGCACCAGTTTCCAATATGAAATTTCTTCTTTCAAAACATTGCGCAGCGTTGCGTTATCTTCTACAACGAGTACACGCTTGCCTTCCAAACCTACCATATCCGGATTGCTGCGTAATGTATGTGTGCCGGTATTAACAGGTACATTGAACTTTACAACGGTGCCTTCATTTACCCAGCTCTCAATGCTGAACGCTCCACCCATAACGCCTATAAGACGGTTACTCAGGAATAGTCCTATACCAGACTGCTGTGCACCTGACTGTGTGATGGTATTACTGAGGAAACGTAATTCATCTGCTGCTATACCTATACCGGAGTCGCGTACTTCAAAGCCAAGGTCCATTACGCCATTGGGTTCTTCGTTACGCACCCATACTTCTACAAATATTTCTCCCTGCTTGGTAAACTTCACCGAGTTCTCAATCAGGTTCGTAAGCACCTGGCGAAGTCGTATATTATCGCCAATGATCTGGGAAGGTATACGGTGATCTACCTGGTATATTAACTCTATGTCTTTCTGCGCAGCCTGTCCTGCGAAAATATAAAACACCTCTTCGATAGCGTTGCGAAGATCGAAATCGTTTTGCTCAAGATCTGCAGCACTGGAATCTACTTTTGCAAAGGACAATACATCGCTCAACAATATATCATTGATAACCGTAAGCAAACTCTCACTACAGTTACGAATGGTATCGTTAAAATCTTTCTGTTCGTTGGTAAGTTGTGTCTCTGATAATAACGTAACCATTCCCATAACACCGTTCATAGGTGTGCGGATCTCGTGGTTTATGCGACTCAGCAGATTTTTCTTTTTCTTTTCAACCTCTGCTTTATCCTCCAATGCTTTTTGTTCGCGTTTGCCTGCATATAGCAGCAGCTCCGATTTTTCATTCACCATCCGTTTCAACTCAAACTTCTCGTGCTTGAGACGGTTTATCTTTATCCAGAACACAATCAGTAAAACGCCAAGCAACGCAGTAATGACAAGAATTTCCATCCATCCGAATGAAATCATAAACATTGTCGTAGCTGCTGCAAAAAGAGATGTCATATCTATCAACTATTAGGGGGTCTTTTTTGATGTCTCAATTCCAAGGTTTATACCCAGCACAAAGTACCGGCTATTATCAAAGGTGTTGAAGCTATATATCGGTATACTCCATCTTCCAAATTCAAAACCAATGACAGCACCGTGCTCAAACAATGCCGTGTTTGCGTGAAGCATCTGTGTATGCTGCAGGCTCAGGCCGAGGTAAAACCACGATGATACTTCATAGCCAACTTCCGACCAGCTGAAGAAAAAGTCATTCGCCGGATCGTGTGTTGAAAAAGTATACTGCGATTGTGATGAGAAGAATAATTTCTTCAGTTCTACCGTAGTATTTAATCCGGCAGAACCGCCATCAAAATCACCGGCAACGGCACCCACTATCGGGGTCAAGGTATACATCAGTCGTTTACGTTCACCGGAAAATTTCTTCCCGGCATATAACGAAAATGTATTCTTCTCTTCGTAGTTATAGCGTGCTTCCGTATACCAGCTATCGCCAGTCTCAAAACTGACAATGGGTACAAATTCCACCGGCTGCTTTCCCTGCACGTAGTAATACTGTTCAACACCGGCCTGTCCAAATACAGTGGTGCTGCACAACGCTATATATGCCGATATGAAAATGATTTTACTTTTCATTTTCGATGATGATTAGTTCTGCTGTGGCCAGTTTATTGAGGATAGATATATCTTTCAGGTGCGGATTCCAGTAAAACAACAACAGGTCGATCGGTCTCCACAAAAGCACCCAGCTGAAAATATCAAGACTGTTTCCGAACGCGGTGTGGAAACGGTTATGTTCATCGAGAAACATCGGTACAAATCCCTGGCAGATCAATACCATGAAAAGACTGATGCCCAGCAATATCCAGCTTCTGTTTTTAAATCTTTTAAATTCCTTCTCGCGCATTTCCTTCTTCATCTGGTAATGCGTGCGTATAGCATACATCAGCGGCTGCGCGTATTGTTTATCGATTTCACTAATACACTTGAATTTGTAGAATACCGCAGAGTATCGTTTTGCTGAAATGACAGATGTCCTGATATACTCTTCCAGCTGGTGGCTGAGTTGTCGCTTATAGATCGGGGCGGGATCGTGACTATTAAAGTAATTGTTAATGGTTTGCCGATCTACCGTCAGGAAGATATCTATTTTATCGGATGCAGCAGACTCGTCCATGTCTATATATATACTATAAAACTGTATTTACTGAAGTGTAAAGGAACTCTGGTGTTTACTTGCTGTTATGCAGACTGATTATAATCTCTGCACAGATTCTGTCGAGGTCCTGCGCCTGATCGATATTGGTGATATCCGCTTTTAACTGCTGCACGATGTCAAGCAGTTCGCGATCTTCCAGCATATCGAGTGTAGCTTTTATTTTATGGCAAACGCGCTGAAAGAGTACAACGTCTTTCTGTTTGGTAGCTTCACCGAGCACTTGCTGCATCTCCTGAAGGTTATCGATCATCAGGTCGGTTATCTCTTTTTTGAATTCAGGATCTCCGTCTGTGTATGCATCGAAATCGATAAAAAGGGGTCTTCGGGCTGAATCGGTTGAAGTTCTGAAGGTCCTCATATACAGTATGTGTTATGTTGAGGCAAAGATGCCGGGTCTGAGGCCGGTATAAATCAGGAGAAAACTGATTTTAAAAAATCAGGACAAACGGGCAAATAAGCGGATTGATGATCCTTTTAAAGAGATGATTTGAGCTCCCGGGAGGGTAATTGCAGCATACAAGCCAGCCACGTTCGGAGCTATGAGGCTACGGGCTTCTTACCAGGGTTAATAATATAGCAGGAAAGCCGTTTTTTTCAACAGCCTCCACGTTTACAACGGAAAAATAGACTCCAGGCCTGACAGTGAAACTATCAGATATTGTCTGAGGAAAGCGTCAGGAAATCCCTGATGTCCTGCGGACTGCCCTTAGAATGGTAATCAGGGAAGAGAAAGTTGATGCTCCGTGAACACCGTGCAGATCGCGCGAATGTTGTGTGGCTGCATCGTCTGTGACAGACTTAAGATTCCTTTACGGGCTCCATGTTTTTCAGTCGTTCCTTCTCAACGGTTATGATGCTTTGGCCCATGATGATGCTGTAAACAGTTTTAGCTTTGTTGATGGCTTTAACAACGGACACAGGTGTTTTACCGTCCAGCAGATACTGACGGCCATTTTCGATTTCCATATAATTTGTTTTTAAAAAGAATCATGCAGAAGATCTAGTCTTCTTTTTTCAATAGGTATATTTTTTAAAGAGCGCGTCTATCTCCTGAACAAAACGTTGCTGGTGCTGAGCCTGATTAATGATGGCAACATTGCCGGAGTCCTTTATCTCTTTGATGAGTGCAGCATAGTGCACCAGGTCTACGGGAGCAGACCAGAGTTCTTTCAGATCGCGTTTCAGAAATTCATATTTTATAGCACTTACTTTTTCAAGACCATAGTGTTCTGAAAAGTAGGTGCCGATAGCTTCATCTCCCTGGTAAAATTCTATTAGTGTGTTACGGGTTTGCCGAATGAGTTCGATAATCTTCTCCGTTGATAACCTCGACACCTCAACCTCTGCCGGTATGTTTGACATAAGACGAATCAATGTTCAATGATACTACAAAAAGATTTCAACAACATAATTTTCTTGCCTTGCAAATTCAGAAAATCCTCGTTGTTTCTCAACTCCTTGTCTATTACAAGGAAAGAATTAAAAAAATTCATCCACCCTTCCCGGTGGCTTTCAAAAAAAAGTGCCGCTAGTATTTTTTTACCAGTCATTTCATGGTAAAATTTTACTACTCCCAAACTATACATTCTGTTGTGTATTTGTAGTATTACATCCATCCAAACACCTGTTATAATTTCATACCCCATGGAGTTTAATACCGAAGCTCATTTGAAGATACGATACCAGAAACACCTGTATGTTGTTTTCTTTGATGAACACCCGGACGTTCTTACCTGCGATAACTGTACGAAGATAGTGCTACATCCGATCTGGAAAGACTGGATCGTGCGCATCACCAGCCCATCCGTACGACAGCTGATGACCGTGACCAAGGCCGATTGTATCTTCGAAAAAAGTGATGCACTTCAATAAGCTATATAGTTTTCCGGGAAGCATGCTGCACGATGATGTTATCGCTTTATAAATATTTTTGCTTCTATATCGAGCACACCAAACTGGTGCGGGTCGATTAAAGGCATTACGGCATCGTAGAACCCGATCACAAGAAGTCCGCCGGGCTTCAGTGAGTCATGGAATTTCTTCAGTAGCTTAAGCTTCGCTCCGCTATCGAAGTATATCATAACATTCCGGCAGAAAATTATATCCTGGTTTATCGGGAACACATCCGTGATCAGGTTGTGGTAGTCAAACGATACATGGCGTATCAGGTTGCTGTTCATTTGGAACAATCCATCCCCCGTTGAGGAGTATTTTTTCAGCGAGCTGAACGGATTGAACTCTTTATAGTTCTGTTCATACTCCGAAAACTTCTGCGCATGGTAGCCACCCCGTTGTGCGTGGTCAATAGCCTGCCGGCTGATGTCTGTGGCCCATGCTATAACCCGCTTATCAAATTTTGACTCTTGTAGTACGATGCCGAAGGTATAGATCTCTTCACCGGAAGAACAGCCTGCATGCCAAACTGCGAGGTCATCTCTCTTGGCAAAATAGTTGTTCAGCATCGACAACAGTTTTCGCCACAGTACAGGGTCGCGGAACATGGCCGTAAGCCCTACGCTGATCTCATCCATAAACGTATAGATGAAAGCCCTGTCGCGCAATATCAACCGCCATAACGCATGCACCGAGTCTACGTTAAAAACTCCAAGCGCACGTATTACCCTTCGCTTCAATGACAACCTTTCGTAACAGGTAAAATCGATACCATGTCGTTGAAAAATAGCATTCGTTAACGACTGAAGTTCTTCGTCTGAAACCGTGATCGCATCCACGGGTTTACCGAGTATCTCACTCATACACTTCTTCTACTGCTTTTATCCCCGGTTTGATTTTTACTATATATCACCGCTAATATATATACGTCAGCAATGCACCGGTTTGGATTCTATCCGGTCAAAAATACCTTGATCAACAACCCAGACGAAGCATGGCTTCAGCTCCGGATATTTCTCGATGGTAAAATGTATAGCATTCACGTATACCGATTCCGCTTCCTCGGCAAAATCATCATAGATCATGTTCCGGAGGTTGCATGAAAAAGGCTTGACCAGAATCGGAATATTGCCATACATATTCAGGCGCAACGCATTGGACAGTTTAGTGATCACCGAGGCGGAGAGAATGTTATCGAGTTCCTTTATAAATTCCTCCTTGAAATCCATTAACGCTTCCTCCGTTCCGTATACCCGTTGCGAGAGCTGATCGAACTCGCGAGAGTTCAGCAACAAATAACTTTTAGCACATACTTCACCAATCACATCGGTGGCTACCAGCAGATCTGCATCATATCCCTCGATCTCTTTCAGATCTACCGTTTCATCATCTCCGTCTACTGCATGCAGCCCGTGATGTGCTTTCACATAACTGATATCGGTGCCTACAAATTTTGAAAACGAATGAGCCGCGTTTATATAGCCGCTCTCAAATGCTTCCAACACACGTACTCCAGATTCTGTTTTTAGTATATCCGGTATAATCATAAACTTATTTTGTTATGTTGTGTATGACTGATCGTATTTAGTATACCCGGGATGCTTAGCACAAGGCATACCTTGCCATTGCCCAGGATGGTAACTCCGCTGATAAATGAAACACCATCGGCAGGTTTCTGGAGTGGCTTCTCGATGATCTCTTTTTGCTGCAACAGCTTATCAACAATAAAACCTACCCACTTGCCATTAAATGAGACTACCACAATTTCAAGTTTGGCTTCGGGATGAAATCGTTCCAGTGTTGCCATGTTGCTTCGCTCCTGCCGGAACAGATCGTTGAGAAACAACAACGATATGGTTCTGCCTTGATAAACAGTAATCAACCCGTTTGCTACTGTATGTATATCTGATTTATATATGGATATAACGCGCTCGGTATACGACAGCGGAATCGCAAAAGTCTCATTGTCCAATTCAAACAACAACGTAGACTTAACCGCCATGGAAGATGGAAGCCGAAGAAAGAATGTAGTTCCCTCGCCTACCTTTGTCTCAATATATACCGTACCGCCAATAGAATCCAGTGCACGCTTTACAACATCCATGCCTACACCTCTGCCGGCAAGGGAAGTAACTTCATCCATTGTAGAGAAACCCGGCTCGAAGATCAGCATCATAATGTCGTTGTCACTCCACTGTGATGCCTCGGACAAGCTAAGCATACCTTTCTCAACAGCTTTTTTACGAATGCGAGCCGCATCTATACCACCTCCGTCATCCCGTATAGCGATAATTACTATATCTGATTCGCTGCTGGCTTCAAGCGTAACACTCCCCTGCTCCTCTTTACCGCGCTGCTTTCGTATAGCCGGCTTTTCTATACCATGACTAATCGCGTTACGCACCAGGTGAATAAGTGAATCGCTGATCACCTGAAGTATATTCCGATCAATCTCGGTTTCGGTACCCTTCAGTTTTAGTATTACATTTTTCTCTTCCTTCGCAGCAGCATCACGTACGATCCGATGGAATTTCTTGAAGAGAAAATCAACCGGCACAAGTCGTACGTCCATCACCGAATATTGCAGATCGGATGATATACGATTGAGTCGTGAATACTCACTGGCATTATGCCTGCCTGAAGTAATAATACGGTCGCGTTCGATCACGAGCTCACCCACCAGGTTCAACAGGTTGTCCAGTTTCTGCACGGGCACCTGCACGAGGTGTGAAAATGAGAGCTTCGTTTCGGTTGTCTCATCAACTTCATCGCTGCCGAGTATATCCAGTAAATCTGCAGATATTGTATTTTGAAGACCTGCTGCTGCAGGTATATTTTGATCTATATTAACCGGCTGTTCCGTAAGCGCATTGCGCAGCATCACTTCCAGCTTGGTTTTTATACCTCTATATTTAACTTCTTTCGGATTTCTGACTGCATCGATCAGTTCACTCAGTATGTCGGCGGCTTTATAAACCGACACAAACATCTCCGGACTGATCATTACTCTTCCCTCACGTACTGCGCCAAAAAGATCTTCCAGCGCATGTGCAAGTTCGGCAATGCTTTCAAAGCCCATACCCGTGGCGTTGCCTTTCAACGTATGAGTAATTCGAAACAACGCATGAACTGATTTTATATCCGCGGGATTTTTTTCCAGGATCGTGAGAAGCCGGTTGATCTCCGTATAGTTCTCGATCGCTTCCGTCAAAAATATATCGCGATATTCTTCTTCTTTTGTACTCATGCTCTATATAATTTCCGGGTGATGAACTCAGGAATTTCCTGGATCGATAATTTATACCGTGCAGCTCCGGATTCAAACGCAGCGCGCGGCATTCCATATACCACTGAAGAAGTCTCGTCCTGTGCAATGGTAACACCACCGCATTCTTTTATTTTTTGTAACCCTGCTACACCATCTTTACCCATGCCGGTAAGAATCACAGCAAGGGCACGTGATCCATATACCTCGGCGATGGATTCAAACAGACAGTCTACCGAAGGATTGTTGAATTCTTTATATATATCGTTAACAAATGTGATCACCGGCTTGTGCCGTTCATCTCTCACAACACGGATATTAGAGGTGCCGGGAGCGAAGTATATATGATTTGGCATCATCACTTCACCATCCTGCAAAACCGTTACACGCCTTGACGAAGTTTCGTTAAGACGATTAGCAAGGGACTCTATAAACAAGTCCGGCATGTGCTGTGCCACCAGTACTGGCACATCTATATATTCCGGCAGGTTCTGCACAATATATTCAATCGTTTTTGGTCCACCGGTGGAAACACCTAATGCTATAATATCAAACTGCTTGTTCTTGCGTGGCGTTGCTATAGCATTAGGACTTGCAGAGACGTTGTCCCTGACCGAGGCTTCATATACCACGCTTCGTAAACGACCGTAGCCTGCATCGATCTCAAACTTGGCGGGTTTACTCAAAAACATAAATGCGCCTTGCTCCAATGCACTATATATTTTCGGATCTGAATGATGCAATGCACTTAGCACAATGATAGGCACAGACATTTCTTTCGTTAATGTCGTTACTACATATAGCCCATCGTATTGCGGCATAATCATGTTCGTAATAATTACATCGGGTTTCAGTTCTCTTGCTTTCACGACACCATCAAAACCATTTGCTGCAGAAGCGATCACATCAATCCTTCCGTCTTCGCGCAGAAGATCGGAAAGAAGAATGCGCATAAACGCAGAGTCTTCTATAAGCAACGTTTTGATTTTCTTGTCCTCCACACGCAAGAGTCTAAAGCGCCTGAACAGTTTCCAGCAAGTGTTCTGCTGTAAAAGGTTTTATGATATATGCTTTTGCTCCCAGTGATATTCCTTCCTGTATAACTGATTCCTGTCCCACGGCACTGATCATGATCACCTTTGCCGGAAGACCTTCGTCCCGAAATACTTTCAGTACATCGGTTCCGATCATATCCGGAAGAATATTATCGAGGGTGATTATACCCGGCTTCAGTTCAAAAGCCATATCGATAGCCTGTTCACCATTGGCAGCTTCTCCTACTACCTGAAATCCATTGTGCAGCAACACATCTTTGATAATGGTTCGCATGTAACGGGAATCATCTACGATCAATACATTTTTATTCATACCGATTTTTTTACTCTTTAAATGATATACTCTTCCTGCTCTGCTGTAGAGATGGTCAACTCCTGCGTAACACTGTTAAAGCGTACGGACCGCGGCTTCGTTCCTCCCAGGTCAGAACCTGATATATATATCTTTCTTTCTTGCAACAACCCCAGGATGGCTTGTGCATTGTGCCGGCCCGCGTCTATAGCGGAGTCTAATACACCTGCGCCACCTGCAATTTTGGCGCGAAGCCTGTTCACATCTCCGCCTTTGCGTTGCAGTTTATATAGTAATTCATCAATCATTTCGCCGGCACAGGAAACCGGTATACATGCACCTCCGGAAACCTTGCGTATCCGGTCGGTTACAAACAATGCTATACAAGCGTCCAGTCGGTCGCACACCAGTTCAACCGGTCTTACAGAAACCTCAACTTCGTTCACACTTAACATCCGCGACATCATACCAATGCTGTTTGCTTCTTAAAGACTTGTTGTTCTTCGTACTGATTCAACACTTTAAAAATATCGATCATAATAATGAGTCGCTTCTCCAGCTTTACAATACCCTTTATATAGGATTGTTCATTATTACCATCGCCTGCCAGCGTAAATTCTTCGATAGCCGATTCTGCAATGGAAAGTGTATTGGGTACATCCTTTACCAGCACACCCATTTTATACTCGGAGCTATCAACAACCAATGTAAAATTGCTACCGGCATGTTCATTCACGGTTTTACGAAGACCAAACTTTTCCTCCAGGTCAAGCATCGCGATGATATTACCGCGAATGTTTGAAACACCTTTTATGAACGCTGGCTTTTGTGGCACGCGCGTTATAGCAGGCGTAAGCACAACTTCCTTGATCTGATCAATATTCAGCCCATACTCCTCATCCCCCAAACGGAACACTACGATCTGTACCATGCGTACATGGTTCGTCTCGTTCCTTGCTTCTTCCTGCTTCATATCGTTGCCGTTAATAGTTACACGTTATACGTTAATAGTCTATACTCACTATATATAGTTAAGACTTGCTGAGTTTGAATTGCTGTATACCGGCCTGAAGTTCGGCTGCTACAGCTGCGAGTTCATCGCCGGCACGTGAGATCTCCTGCATGCCACTGTTCATCTGCTGACTTGAGCTTGCAACCTGCTGGGTACCCGCTGCCGTCTCTTCTGCGACAACAACAATCTGCTCTATATTTTTTACAACACTATCGATAGCGCCTTTTTGCCCTAATGCTGCTTCAAGAATAGATTTAGAGAAACTGAAAGTCTCATCTGTTGATTTCGTAATCTCCTGGAATATACGCTCGGATTCTTCTGTCGCGAGGTGACCTTCTTTTACACTTGCTTCCATTGTCTCAATGGCTTTGCCGGCTGCGTTGGTATCTTTCTGTACATCGGCTATAATCTTTTCAATTTCTACAGCCGATTTCCGGGAGTCTTCTGCAAGCTTGCGTATCTCTTCGGCAACTACAGCAAAGCCTCTTCCGGCATCACCGGCACGCGCAGCTTCAATCGCAGCATTCAAGGCGAGTAAATTTGTCTGACTCGCTATATCTGTAATGACACGCAACGTACGGCCTATTTCTTCTGAACGCTTGGTGAGTACATTTATAGACTGCGCTGTGAGACTGGCAGACTCTTTTATACCACTCATGTTCTTCACCAGGTGCTTTACTGTTTTCAAACCAGCGTTAGAACTTTCCAAACCACGCTCGGCAGCTTTGTTGATGAAGCCTGCTTTCTTTTCCATATCCGCTGCAGAGCTCATAACGTGATTGGCAAGCTTCGATGATTCATCCGTACGTTGTGCCTGATCCTGTGCACCCTTTGCCATCTGTGCTATAGCAGCAGCAACTTCGGTTGTATTGCGTTTCATATCTTCTGTCTTCTTTTGCAGAAGGTCAGACGACTTCGCTACTACATCAGAGCCCTGACTGATATTACTCAGCACAGACGTGAGATTATCCAATGTCTTATTGATCTCCTGTGTAAGACCGCTGTTGTCAACAGATGTATCGCAACGCATGCTCAGATTGCCGCTGGCCATCGCTTTGATTACGCGAATAACGGCCGTCATATCAAGTGCAAACTTTACAACCTTGAATGGTCTTCCGTTCAGATCCAGTATCGGGTTGTACGAGGCCTGAATATATATTTCGTTACCAAATTTATCGATGCGGGTATATGTACCTACGAAGAATTCTCCTTTGTTGAGTCTGCGCCAGAAATCTTTATACTCTTCACTGCGGGCATAGGCAGGATCTACAAACATGCTATGGTGCTTACCTTTCACTTCATGAAGTGAGTATCCCATGCCGTTCAGAAAATTCTCGTTCGCGGTAATCACGGTGCCGTCCATATTCATCTCCACCGCCGTGTTCGATTTCCCGATCGCATTCAACTGCCCTTCATAATCAGCATTTTTAAGTTTCTGAAGGCTGGCATCCACACCGATCTTTATAATCTTGATCACATTTCCACTCTCATCTTTCACCGGTGTATAGCTGGCTTGTATCCATACATCGGATCCATCACTTGCTACACGTTTAAATTCACCCGTCTGCGGTTTACCCTTGCGCAAGTCGTCCCAGAAACGTTCATATTCTTTTGACCTGACATATTCGGCATCACAAAAAATACGATGGTGTTTGCCAACAATTTCGTGCTCGCTATATTTTAAAGCTTCTAAGAAAAGATTATTTGCTTTTACAACCGTTCCATTCGTTTCAAACTCAATCAAGGCATTGGTCATGTTGATAGCTTCCAACTGCCCTGCTATTTCCAGCTGCGATTTCCGAAGTTCTTCTTCGCGTACGATCTGGTCGGTAATATCATAACGCAACCCTATATATTTGATAGGTTTACCATTGGGTCCTAATACCGGTGCTATAACCGCATCTACCCAATAAGGTGTACCATCTTTGCGTCTGTTCTTAATGACACCGCGAAACGTTTTTCCCTTACCAATGGTTGCCCACAATTCCTTGAATACTGCTTTCGGTGTATCCGGGTGACGGAACATACTGTGTGGCTGACCTATACATTCTTCGCGCGTATACTGCGACACTTCGCAAAGTTTATCATTCACGTAAATGATATTTCCTTTCAGATCCGCTTCTGAAACAATGCATGAAACATTGATCTGTTCCATACGTGCTTCCAACTCGCGCTGCATTTGTTCCAGCTTCAAAACCGATTCATCCTGCACGGGCTCCTGCGCACCGGCAGCTATATTTACCGGTGACACGTCATTTGATCCATTCGCCTGGGTATATACATTTTTATTCATGGTCTTTTTTATTTCAACATCAGCAATGTCTGTCGCGGGCTCGCGCACAGGCAGTACAGATTCTTTCTTCAGATTTTTACCTAATGCCATAATGGTTTATTTATCGGTAGCGGTTCGTATCGTTTTTATAAATTCAGCAGCAAAGCTGATATAGTCTTGTGCACTGGAAGAAGCCGGAGCATACTGGATAACACTGGCCCCGAACGATGGCGCTTCAGACGCTTTTACATTTGCCCGTATATGGTTTTTGAAGATCTTCAACTTGTAATTGTCCTGTATATAGGACACGATCTCGGCATTCAGATTCTTGCGCTTATCAACGAGCACTGGCAAAACACCGAATACACGTAAATCAGGATTAAGACTTTGCTGCACCTTTGTAACGGACTGCAACATCAGGTCAAGACCTCGAACCGACAAGACTTCAAGCTGCAAGGGTATAATGATACCATCCGATGCACACAAAGCATTTGCCGTAAGCAGCGAAAGTGCAGGCGGACAATCTATCAGTATATAGTCATAATCGGCAGCAACAGGATGCAACGCCTGCGTGAGAATAGTATACCGATCTTCAATTTTGGAGAGGGCCAGTTCAACATCAGCGAGTTTCATGTTGCCGGGCAGCAGGTGCATACCTTCGCAGGTAACTCGCGCATCTGCCAATGATGCTTCTTCAAACAGCACATCGCTCAACGTAACGACAGCATCCGTGGCGCCCAGCGAGTAACTTAAATTACCCTGGGCATCAAGGTCTACCAGCAGAACACGACATCCGCGTTTGGCAAGTGCCGCACCCAGATTTAGTGTTGTTGTAGTTTTGCCCGTTCCGCCTTTATGATTAACTATAGAAATGATCATCAGATCGTTCTCGACTCGTTGAGCTTTATTTATGTGTCAAAAGTCGAAAATTCCAGATTGACCAGATCAATTCTAACACAACCTATAATATCATTGTAATGTTTGTGATGATATTCAAAAAAGTCACAGAATTTTAAGTCTAACTACAAAGAACAACCTCGGTATTTTTACGTACCCACCGCTATGTAGATGGCTCATTTCGTGTTGAAGAGTATATCAAAATATACTTTTTTGATACGAAGCATAATTTACAACCCGTAAGAAGACAAATCGCATAATCAAATGCGACCAACAGGAATAATTCATAGATGTATCCGATCAATGCTGAACGGCTTTAAAATATACCATTAAATGAGCTATATATATAGCTATATGATATACCGCTTTATCATTACAACATGCCTCTACCGGCATCGCTGATTCAAGCTTTGTTAAGGTCCGTAATACTTATATGCTGCCAGACCATGATAGTCTGCCAAATATTTTTGGGGGACACTAACAACAAAATACATCCCTCAAGTGCTCGAAATCGGGCGTTCCGTTGCTTCAATCGTACAGCATAGCTTCAAAAACATTCGAAATTACAATGCTACGCCCCTGGCAAGGCATTTGTCCTACAAAAGTTGAAAATATAAAATTGATGGCATCACGTATATACCTAGGTGAACTTGAGGAACTTATACTCCTGATGGTGGCTCTGCACAATCGTGAGGCGTACGGAGTATCCATTACGGAAGAACTCAAGAAGCATGCTGACCGCGAGCTGAGCATCAGTGCCGTACATGCTGTTTTGCACCGGCTGGAAGAAAAAGGATTTGTGAAATCGAAAATGGGTGGCGCATCGGAAGAGCGGGGCGGCCGGCGAAAAAGACTTTTCAGCATTACCGCATACGGCCGTAACGCACTGGAGGAACTCCGCGATACCCGTAATACAATCTGGTCACTCATCTCAAAAATATCTCCAGCATGAACAAAACTCCTCAGCCCCCGCGCTGGATCGATAACCTGATCGACTACCTTGCACCGAACGACCTTGCGGAAGAAATACGCGGCGACCTGTATGAACTGTACCGTAAAGATATACATCACAAAAGTATACCGGCTGCTCGCCTCGCCTATATCACAAACGCGTTTGGTTTTTTACTCAGACGTTTTTTCTGGAAAAAGAATTCTCTCTCACTAAACAACCCTGCCATGCTACGAAATTACTTCATCATTGCCTACAGGAGTTTGCTGTCCTATAAGAGCAATACCTTTATCAATGTACTCGGGCTAACGATTGGAATAGCATCTGCGCTTACCATCTTTACCTTTATCCGGCACGAACTCAGTTACGATACTTTCCATAGTGATCTTGAAAATATATACCGTATTGTACGCGTCAGTGGCAGAGACAGGTCGGAAGGCCGCACCGGAATTTCTTACCCCGTGCCTGGTGCGCTGAAAGATGAGATTGCTTCTTTTCAGAAAATAACATCGGTGGAATATTTCGGTGAGACACTGGTGGAAGTGCCTGATACAAGCGGAACGGTCATCGCGCAGTTCAAGGAAAACAACGGACTGGCTATGGTTGAACCGTCATTCTTCGAAGTACTTGACTTTAAAGATAAACCGGTTCGTTGGCTGCAGGGAAATCCCGCCAAGGCACTGGTTGATCCTCTTTCAGTTGTACTCACGGAATCGCTTGCTAAAAAATATTTTGGCGAAGGAAATATAGTGGGCAAGACCTTACGCTTCGAAAAAGATGCCGACTGCAAAGTTACGGGAGTGGTATCTGATTTTCCGGAGAACACCGATTTTCCATTCACGATGCTCATCTCCTACTCTACGTTGCGTCAAATCAAAGCGCGCATGCAAGACGACTGGTCAAGTGTTGAGGACAACCATCAAACCTATATCCGGCTTCCGGAAAATATGACGAGGGCGGAAGCTGAAGCGCAAATTGCTAAAGTACATGCCGCACATACTCCGGAAGATTTGCACCGTAACCGGCTCTATCTTCTTCAATCGCTTTCGGATGTTCACTTCGAATCACGTTTCGGGAATTACAACGGACGCTCCATCAGTAAGACCATGCTATTGGGTATGACGCTGGTTGCTATATTTTTGCTAGTTACCTGCTGCATTAACTATGTAAATCTGGCCACTGCACAATCCGCGATGCGGGCAAAAGAAGTTGGTCTTCGTAAAGTTATGGGCAGCAGCAGACGAAGTCTCATCTGGCAGTTCCTAACAGAGACTTGTGTTGTTGTGCTTGTAGCGGGCGTTATATCACTTGCACTCTCGGAAATATTGCTGCTGAAATTGCAGTCGTTACTTAACCTGCCGCTGCAACATCACTTCAGCGATCCTTTTATTCTGGCAGTACTCAGTATAATTATACTGGTTGTTATACTTTTCTCCGGACTATATCCTTCATTTTCCATTTCGAAAATGAACCCGGTAAATTCACTAAAGAGTAAATTTACAACGGAGACGCTAGGCGGCTTTAACTTCAGAAAAGTACTGGTAGTAGTACAGTTTACCATTACGCAAATTATAGCGGTGAGTGCCTTTATTGTCGTGAGTCAGATGCATTTCTTCCGGAACCAGGATATGGGTTTTGACCAGGATGCCATTATAACGTTTCCTATACCGCATCGCAATGACTCCGTAGCACGGCATCAACTCGAAGACCGGTTTCGTGCGTTGTCCTTTGTGTCCAATGTATCGTTCAGCTATACATTACCGGCCGGAGTTCACCGAAGACAAGACGCAAGTAACATCTGGCTTCACGGAGAGCAGGCTCCCAATGTAATTTTTGAATACCAGGCAGCAGATTCGTCATATATACACCTGTTCGGCATTCAATTGCTCGCGGGCAGAAACGTCAGCAACGTTGATCGTGCAACGGAAGTATTGATAACACATAACCTGGCGAAACGCCTTCGCTTCGCCACACCAGAGGAAGCCATCGGTCAGCCTGCTGTGATGTCAGGAAAAGACGTTACGATCGTTGGCGTTGTCGAAGACTTTTACAACAACTCACTGAAAGAAGACCTTGGCAACATTGTTATTACCAACAATCCGGGAGCATTCACGTCTGTTAGTGTAAAGCTTCAGTCTCTTCAGCAGTATGAAGCTCTGCAGCAAGCTATGGGCGCACTCCAAACTATATGGAAGGAAACGTATCCTACGCATTTCTTTGAATACCGCTTCTTCGATGATAATGTAAAAGCATACTATGAGCAGGAACAAAAATACGCTCAGCTTTTCCAGGTGTTCTCGGTTATCTTCCTGCTTATTGGCTGCCTCGGATTATACGGTCTCATTGCTTTTGTTGTAAATCGCAAAAGTAAAGAAGTAGCCATACGAAAAGTACTTGGTGCAACCATCTCTAATATATTGGTTATGTTCTCAAAAGAATATGTACAACTTATTATCATATCTTTTGTGCTGGCAGTGCCTGCAGCATACTATATAATCGACAGTTGGCTCAGCAACTTTAAAAATCATATACCATTGGCATGGTGGATGTTCGTGTTGCCGGGAGTAATGGTGTTATGCATTGCCGTGATGGTGATTGTACTCAAATCGATGCGCACCGTACAGGCTAACCCAATTGACAAACTCAAATACGAATAATACTTTTCCACAAGTAAGAAGCCAGAAGCAACGAGCAAGAATATAAATCTATACTCTCCAATGCTTCTGGCCAAGATATTCTTACTTCTTACTTCTTACTTCTTACTTCTTACTTCTTACTTCTTACTTCTTACTTCTTACTTCTTACTTGTTACTTGTTACTTCTTACTTCTTAATTGTTACTTCTTACTTCTTAATTGTTACTTCTTACTTCTTACTTCTTACTTCTTACTTCTTACTTCTTATTCGCATTCCAGGCACTACGTATTATCCGGTGTAAACGTTTAAACAAGCAGTTCATATCTGTACACCTTAGAACAACTGATACTGATCGGAAGTATATGGCATCATTATTAACTTTACTCTACATCACTTAATGCACCGAAAATTCATGAAGAATTTTTCTATCACCGGCCTTTATACAGATCTCTATCAGCTCACCATGGCACAGGTATATTTCCTCACCGGGAAGAGTCACTTGCACTGCAGCTTCGATTACTTCTTCCGAAAGCTTCCGTTCGAGGGTGGTTATGCTGTGTTTGCCGGACTGGAAAATGTGATTGACTTATTGCAGGAACTTCACTTCTCCAAAGATGACATTGACTACCTGAAAGATATAGGACTGAAAAAAGAATTTGCAGATAGCCTTGAGCACTTTCGCTTTCGCGGAACTATATATTCCGTCAAAGAAGGTGAGATCGTTTTTCCCAACGAGCCGATTCTGCGCGTAGAAGGAAATATACTGGAGGCGCAAATCATTGAGACATTGCTGCTGAACATCCTCAACTTTGAATCACTTATTGCCACGAAGGCGGCACGTATGAAATCAGTAGCTGGCACGAAAACACTTAGCGATTTTGGATTGAGACGTGCACAAGGTACCGGTGGATACCATGCGACACGTGCCGCAATCATTGGCGGATTTGATTCTACCAGCAATGTAAAAGCTGCGTGTGATTTCGGTATACCTTGTGTCGGTACGATGGCGCACTCATTCGTTCAAAGTTATGATGACGAACTTTCTGCGTTTCGTGATTTTGCAGCGAATCGTCCGGAGCATTGTGTTTTACTCGTGGATACTTACGACACACTTCGCTCGGGCGTCCCCAACGCGATTATCGTTGCAGATGAAATGAAAAACCGAGGCCATCACCTTCAGGGTATACGACTTGACAGCGGAGATCTCTCCTATCTTTCCAAGCAGGCGCGCAAGATGCTTGATGAAGCAGGACACCATGATGTTAAGATAACCGTGTCCAATCAACTTGACGAGTGGGTGATCAAGAGTCTTCAAGATCAACATGCACCCATCGATATATTTGGCGTTGGTACAAGCCTTGTAACCGGGCCTCCCGATGCCGCCCTCGATGGTGTATATAAACTTGCGTACGCAGATGGCAAACCGCGAATAAAATTATCGGAGAACCTGAAGAAGATAACACTGCCCGACAAGAAACAGATATACCGCACATACCTGAACGATGAACACCTATTCGATGCCGATGTGATCTGCCTGCAAGACGAGAGAACTCCTTCGATCATGCATCATCCGTTCGAGCCTGATAAATCGTTAAGTCTTGCCGATCGAAAACTGGAACCTTTACTTCATCTCGTCATGCAGAATGGTAAACGAGGCAGCGCACCGATTCCACTGAAAGATATAGCGCGTTATACACAGAAGCGTTTGCACATGCTGCCGGAAGAACACAAGCGCTTTCATTATCCGCATACCTATAAAGTTGGCATCAGCGAACAACTACGTCATGAACGCGATGAACTAAAACGACAACACAAGCCATGAATGCACTGCTGATTGTTGATATACAAAATGATTTTATACCCGGGGGCGCATTACCCGTGCCACAGGGCGATGCGATTATACCGTTAGTCAATTCACTTCAGCAAACCTTCGATCGGATTATTGCAACGCAAGACTGGCATCCGGTTGAACATAAAAGTTTTGCATCGAGCCATACGGGTAAAAAGCCGTTTGATATCATCGAGCTTCATGGACAAGAGCAAGTGTTGTGGCCAGACCACTGTGTGCAAGGATCAACCGGTGCAGCGTTTCATCCTTCACTGAATATGAATAAGGTAGAAGCTATATTTCGAAAAGGAATGGATTCAGAGATTGACAGCTATAGCGGCTTCTACGACAACGGTCATAAAAAATCAACGGGGCTTGCCGGGTATCTGCGCGAACATAAAGTACAACGAATTTTTATTTGCGGACTGGCAGCAGACTATTGCGTCTTTTATACTGCTAAAGATGCGCTGCAGGAAAATTTTGAAACCTATATTATTGAAGACGCAACCCGGGCCATTCGTCAGGCAGATTTTGAAAATTGTAAACGTATCATTCAGGCAGAGGGCGGGCAGCTGATTGAAAGTAAATTTCTACACCGCCATTTATAAGACGTGACTTTTTGGAAACACTTCTCCTTCTGTTAACCTATATACTGCGGCACCATTTTTTTATGAATACATTCAAATGTATTTATCATGAGTAAGCCAAAGAAGAATACCGGGAATCAGGATACACACCTGAAGCCGGTGGAATCCGGTGAGAAGAAAGTAAATGCAGGTCAGTCTATATCGGGTCACCCTGAAAGCAAAGGTGGCAGTCGGCAAGGAAATATAGGTCACGAGCATTCTTCAGAAACCGGCAGAGGCGATCGACAAGTTTAAAAATCAAATTTTACAAGTATGGCAAAGACAAATGCAAAACAAGGCGATGATGGCACAGGCACTGCTTTCATCAACCACCAGCGTGCTATGGACGAAGCGAAGAATGAGAAGATCAAATCCGAGCAAGGCACGGATAAAATAGATCCACAACAGGCAAACCGCCCAAATAACCGTGGCCGGGAAACCGATGTATCGGAGAAGAAAAGTGGCGGTGGCAAGCAAAGCTCACCAGGCGATTAACAATGAACGCACTATAAAAAATAAGGGTATATCAAAATGATATACCCTTTTTAATTAGCCATATTGAAATATACTATATTTACAACACCTGAGATTTTTTCTTCCGGTTGCGCAGAATCAGCAATGTTACCACGGCCGTAGTAACAACAGCGCCAACTGCAACTTTCTGAATAACACCCTTACGGTTATACTTCCATTCAGCAGTCCAGCCCCGCTCCTTGATTATGTTCGGTATATGCCCGTGTCTCAAATCATCAACAATACCTTCTACAACGTTTACCCTATCGGCCGCCAGCAGCGTGAGCCAGTGTGCTGAACTTCCTTCACTGAATCGAAAGGCAAACCGGCGAAGTTGTCCGCTTAGTCCGGAAGGAGGCGAAGATGTTCCGAAGACACGTGTAATTCCCGGACGCTCATTGGAGTGAAGCACTTCTTCACGCGGCATTTGTTGTTGGCTGCGTTCATATGCGAGGCGCTGATGATCGGCACCGGTATAGTGCTTCATCGGATAGGTTGGGTTGTTATTCGGATCGGCATCAACTCCCCATCCTTCAATTGTTTTGCTTTTATCTATCAGCAAAGAATCCGCTAAATTTTCCATAGCTATATCTATATATCGTATTGAATCATTATTATATATCTTATGCGGCCACAGACGCAGAATCCGGTATAAGCATAGGCTTGATACAATTATCGCGTTTGGCAGAGAAGATGTGATACGCATCAGCAACTTCTTCCAGTGGTACGCGGTGCGTGATCAAACCTTTTGGATTCAATCGTCCGGCCATAACATGTTCAATTAATCTCGGCAGTAATCTTTTTACGGAAGCCTGATTAGCACGAATGGTTATCCCCTTGTTCACGACATTTCCGATCGGCACCAGGTTCCAGGTAGGTCCGTATACACCAACAATTGAAACGATGCCGCCTTTCTTAACAGAGTTGATCGCCCACTGCAAGGCAGTAGCGGAGCCAGCCTGCAGCATTAATTTTCTTCCGGTGATGGTTTGCAACGTACTGCCTGCTGCTTCGCAGCCAACGGCATCGATACAAACATCAGCACCAAAATAATCCGTTGTCTTCTTTATGAACAATACCGGATCATCCATATCCTTCACAAAATTATAGGCTTCACATTGCGCATATTGTTTTGCGAACTCAAGCCGATAGTCAAGATGATCAATTATAATTACCCGACCTGCTCCGAAAAGCCAGGAGCATCGTGCGGCCATTAGTCCTATAGGGCCGGCACCAAATACGACAACCGTATCACCTTTTTGTATACCGCCCATTTCTGCAGCCTGGTATCCGGTAGGTGTAACATCGGTTAACAGTGCAGCATCATCCAGGTCCATACCCGGTGGTATCAGTCGGTCCTATATCTGCGTAGGGAACGCGTACATATTCGGCCTGTCCACCGTCATAGCCGCCTGCCGTGTGCGAGTAACCAAATATACCGCCCACTGCCGTTGCTTCCGGATTGGACTCATGACAATTGCCATACAATTCCTGTTGACAAAACGGACACGTACCACATGCTATATTAAAGGGAACCAGTACGTGATCACCTACACGAAGATTTGTGACTTCAGAGCCAAGCTCTACAACAACACCTGTAAATTCATGACCGAATGTCATTCCTACGCGAGTATCCGGGACGAGCCCATGGTATAGATGTAAATCCGACCCACATATACAGGAACGGGTAACACGCACAATGGCATCACGAGGATGTAAAATTTCGGGATCGGGTCTATTTCGATCTGCGCGGACTCTGAACGGGCCGCGATAATTCATTGCCAGCATAGTAATTCATTTATAGTTTGCTTATTATGCTAAGGAAGGGCGTAAAAAATATGCCATTGCAAACTAAAATCGAATCGACTAACTTCTGTAGACAATCATGCAACACGAGTTCTTCACCAACCATCCAAGTGTCCTAATCCTTTCACTCATTACCCGATGTGGGTAAATATATACCATATAACTTTCGTTGTAAGGTTAACGACATAACTATGTGACGCGCGCCTTTAGGCAGGAACAAAAATTGAAGCAATGATGCAAAGTATTTGTCGTAACAATCGCTTAAACAATAAAGTCTATGCATGTTGTATTAGGAGCTTCCGGACAAGTAGGATCAGCAGTCGTGAACGCACTGCATAAAAGTGGACAGCCCGTTAGAGCTGTGATGAGAAATCCTAAAAAAGCAAATGAGCTAAAACACAACGGTGTGCCTATTGTACAGGCAGACCTGTTTGATGTACCGGCACTACAAAAAGCATTTCAAAACGCGGATACTGTTTTCCTGTTAACACCGGAAGACCCGGCCTCGCAGGATATCCTGGCGGATGCAAAATTTATTGTGCAAAATTACAGAGAGGCTATCCATACCTCCGGGGTAAAAAAATTGGTAGCGCTTTCTTCACTCGGAGCGCAACATGCTTCGGGCACCGGCAACCTGGAAATGTCGTATATGCTGGAGCATGCCTTTGAGGGGCTTCCCGTTCAGCAGATCTTTATCCGTGCTCCGTATTACTATAGTAACTGGATGCCCTATATGTCAATCGTGCAGGAACATGGTATACTACCAACCTTCTTCCCTCCTGACCTGAAAATCGCCATGGGTGCGCCCGCTGATGTAGCTGCCTTTATAGCCAGGACAATGGCGAATGCTATACCGGAACAAAAGAAACTATACGAGCTTACCGGACCTTCCTATAGCAGTGAAGATGTAGCATCGATACTTGAAAGTCTCCTTCATCGTAAAGTATCCGCAAGTCCAATACCTAACGATGAATGGCACGGCACGTTGGTACAGGCAGGCTTTTCTGAAAATGCAGCAGACAATATGATTAAAATGACACACGCTGTTATTGATGGCAAGACTGGGCCCGAGCACAAGGAAAGTAAGCGAATAGAACTTACCACTCCACTGGAAGTATATTTACAATCGGTGCTGCAGGAACCTGCCGTAAACAAATAAGGTCATCAGGTGTTATCACACCGATACTAAGCATAGCTAAAAACGATAGCGTACTATATATAATCATGCGTTCAGGATTATATAGTTAAATTATGTTTAAACGCCTTTAGGCATCGTTGTCTTTGTGAGGTGCAACACTTTATCTATATACATCCTGTGTCTCAAAAAAATCAATGTTGCGTTACGAATCTGTGGGGGATTGCTATATAGGTTCGCTTCTCTTTTTGTAAATTTAGAGTAGTCAGACTGTTATCTATAATTCCGGTATATATATATGCAACCCCTCTTCAAACTTGCTTTGCCAGCATGGTTGTTTGTACTCCTTGTTACAGGCAATCTATACGCACAAACCCCTGGTCTCATTGTAAAACCTGCTGTAGCTGGAAAATCGGTATTGGACCCCAACCTTGACAACTATACTTCATCGGACAATGAAGGTTTTGTCAGCAACGATGAAGGCGAGAGCGAGATACCTTTCGTTCCCATTGTACTGGTGAACCCGGAACCCACCAGTGATCTCGCTACCGGTCCGTCCTGCGGCTTTACAGACTTAGTTGATGATGCAACTTCTTATAGTGCGGCCTATACCTATATATCCGGCAGCAACTGGCATTTCAGGTTCAGGCTTGGCAACTATGCTAACAATGCCAAAGGGTATAGCATCCT
>CBIHOZ010000013.1:0-70080 GCA_966211525.1 uncultured Chitinophaga sp.
GACATCTCCGGAGCGAATGCCAATACATATTCTATAGCAAGCACTTCTGCGTCTGATGCAGGTACCTATACCGTTGTGGTAAGCGGTACATGCTCACCGTCAGTAACCAGCACGGCATCGATCCTTACGATACAGGAACAGCCTGAGATCATTAGCGGTCCGGTAAGCCAAATAGTTTGTGTCGGACAAAACGTAACGTTCAGTGTAAATGCCGGTGTAACAACGGGCGTAACGTACCAGTGGAGAAAAGACGGATCCAATATAGCAGGAGCGAACGCGAGCAGCTATACTATAACAGGTGTTGTTGCAGGCGATGCTGGTGATTACGATGTGATTGTATCCGGAGCATGTACTCCATCGATAACAACATCAGCGGCTACATTAACCGTTAACGAACTGCCAGCGATCACATCCCAACCTGTAGCAAGTCAGGTGATCTGCGAAGGCAGTGCTGCGACTTTTAGTGTGACGGCTACCGGCACAGGTTTAACCTATCAATGGAAGAAGAACGGAGTAGATATAGCCGGAGCAAATGCGAGTACCTATACGATACCAACAACCGTGACAGCAGATGCGGGTACCTATACCGTTGTGGTAAGCGGTACATGTTCTCCTGCAGTAACCAGCACAGCATCTGTGTTGACTATCCAAGAGCAGCCCGAAATAATAGCAGGTCCGGTAAGCCAGACAGTTTGTGCCGGACAGAGTGTAACCTTCAGTGTAAACGCTGGAGTAACTACGGGCGTAACCTATCAATGGCGCAAAGACGGAACGAATATAGCGGGAGCAACCAATAGCAGCTATACTATAGCAAGTACGGTTGCAGGTGATGCCGGTGACTATAATGTGATCGTTACCGGAACTTGTACACCACCGGTTACAAGTTCAGCGGCCACACTTATCGTAAATCCGAATCCGGATGCATACGCTGCGGATGCATCGATCTGCAGCGGAACAACAACGAACATCGCTATCACCAATCCAAACGGTGTGTCTGGAACTACCTTTACCTGGACAATTCAAAATGCATCCAACGTAACAGGCGCTGCGGCAGGTAGCGGTAATCTGATCGCACAGGCGCTGACCGTTACCGATGGCGTTTCAGCAGGAAGCGTAACTTATCTTATTCAACCTTCAGCATCCGGTTGCAACGGTATAGCGTATGCAGTAAATGTTATCGTTAAACCTATACCGACTGTAGCTGCATCCAATCAAAGTATATGTTCCGGTAATACTACCAGTGTTGCTATTACCAACCCGAATGGCGTAGCGGGAACATCCTTTAGCTGGACGGTTCAAAGTACATCGAACGTAACGGGTGCAACAGCCGGAAGTGGTTCAACCATTAGTCAGGTTCTTACATCGACTGATGGTATAAATTCCGGCAGCGTAGTATATCGTATAGTGCCGACTGCCAATGGTTGTTCCGGTAACTATATAGAGGTTACCGTTACGGTTGAACCGAAACCAACGATCACAAATTCACCAACAACATTGATCCAGGAGATATGCAGCGGAACAGCACTTAACTTCCTGCCGACTTCTTCCATCACCGGTACAACTTTCAACTGGACATCATCGGTGATCGGAACGCTCTCCGGTGTAACAGCTTCAGGCAGTGGTGCGATTACGGATACACCGGTAAATGCGACCAACGCCAACGCGGTCATTATATATACCATTACGCCTTCGGTAGGTAGTTGCTCCGGAACACCGGTTAACTTTGTAGTTACCGTGAGACCATTGCCGACCGTGATGGCCAATCCTCAGACGATATGCTCTGGTCAGACAACTTCAATTGCTATATCAAATCCGAATAGTGTAAGTGGAACAACCTATACCTGGATCGTTCAGAGCTCCTCGAATGTATCCGGAGCTTCGGCAGGCAGCGGTTCAACTATCAGTCAGGCGTTAACCAATGTCGATGGTATCAACAACGGTACAGTAACCTATAGAATTACGGCATCATCCAACGGTTGCCCTGGAGCACCGTATGATGTAACCGTAACGGTTAAGCCGGTGCCGGTTGTTACCAACGATCCGGTTGAACTGGCGCAGCAGTTATGCAGTGGACAGTCGCTTAACTTTATACCAACCGCGAGCATTTCAGGAGCTTCATTTACATGGACAAGTACTATTACCGGTCCGAATACAGGAGGCGTTACTGCTTCCGGCAGTGGCAACATTACCGACACCCCGGTAAACACGGGCAACGTTGCAGGAACGGTTACGTATAGAATTATACCCAATCATAACGGATGTGATGGACAGGCGGTAAACCTGGTGGTGTTAGTAAAACCTTTGCCTTCTGCATCGGCTGCTGACGTTACAATCTGTAGCGGTGAGACAGCCGTTGTGAATATACTTCCGTCTCCTCAAAATGTATCTGGTACAACATTCCAGTGGACTGCAGCACCGAGTACAAATGTTATCGGTGCGTCTAACGGAAACGGTTCGGTGATCAGTCAGTTACTAAGTACATCAAACGCGTCTATCGGTACCGTTGTATATACACTTCTGCCGTCTGCCAATGGTTGTGACGGTCCAACTTCTACAGTTACCGTCACGGTAAATCCGAAAGTTACTGTGAGTGCAGGTGCCGACTTTGCTGTCTGCGAAGATGCGACCATGCCAATGGCTATACCATTGAACGGTATGATTGGAGGAAGTGCTTCGGCAGCCAACTGGTTTATCAAGACTGGTGATGGTTCGGTTTCGGTAAGTACAACGTCAGGAGGCAACGTAACAGCAACCTATACCGCGGTAGATTCTGATGTGACCAATGGTTTTGTTGAATTATACCTGGTGACCAATGATCCGGATGGCGTGTCTGGCCCGTGTTCATCTTTATCCGATACATTAACAATATTCCTCAACAGACGCGCGCGTATCCTGCCGCTGGCAGACCAGGTAGTATGCGAACCATCGCTGATCAATCTCTCTGGTGACATCAGTGGAAGTGCAACGTCTGGTTCGTGGAGCGCTGTGACAACGGCAGGTGGTACATTATCCATCAGCAGTGTTACCGGGAATACCATCACCGCTAACTATGGCGTGCTTGCCGGAGATGTAGGCAATACATTAACGTTCCGTCTCTCAACAAACGACCCGGATGGTGCAGGGCCTTGTACGATTGTAACGGAAGATATGGATGTACACATCAACGAGTCGGCAAAGGTATCTGCTGGTGCAGACTTCGAAGTATGTGAAGATAAACCGGTTAACCTGAACGGAAGTTATTCGGGCACAACGTCATCCGTTACATGGAGCGGAGGTTCAGGCAGTGCACAGTTTGCCAATGTAAACAATCCTGCCACTACATATACCTTGACATCGGCTGACAGAGCCAGCGGTACGATCGTATTAACCTTAACAACAAACGATCCGGATGGCGCAGGACCTTGTACCAGCGCTTCGGATAATGTACAGGTAAAAATAAATCCGTTACCACAGCCGTTGATCTTTGGTCTCGAAAGTTCATATGCTGAAAATGATGCACCGGATCCGTTATCGGGTGTACCATCTGGAAGCGGATACTCCGGAGTATTTACCGGTTCGGGTATTCAGTCGGGCACAAACATCTTCGATCCGTCCATTGCTAACATCGGTTTCAATACTATATATTATACTGTTACCAATACAACTACCGGATGTATCGGTGTAACCAGTGCGACAACGGTGGTGAACCCGATCACCGATATTGACTTTACCATTGAAGATGCGGTGGAAGACGGAACCGGTGCCTTGAAGATCTGTGCAGAGAACGGATTGAAGCAGCTGATCGGTATACCTTCTCATACAACAGGATTGAATGTTACGGAATTTACAAGTCTCACGGCCGGCTTAACGGTAAACCTGGTGGATGAGAACTGGTACGTGAATACGGGCAATGTTGTGGCCGGTTCGTACTTTGTAAAATATACCTATACCAATGGTTTGGGGGCAACCTCGGAGTTTATACGCAAGATCGTAGTATATGCAGCTCCACGCGCTCTCATTAGTACCAGCAATGCGTGCGTAACGGATGCAGCTAAATTTGCGAGTGTATCCGACATTCCAAACAATACATTCAACAGCAAGATCACACAATACCTGTGGAATTTCGATTTTGGCGGATTGACTAGCGCAGATTCAGCAACTTCGCTTGTATACAATGAGCCGGGTATATATGATGTAAGCCTTACCGTAACAACCGATGAAGGATGCTCGGATAATGTTATCCAAAGCATACAGGTTGGACCGCAGCCGAAAGTTGATTTTGACTGGACAAAGATTTGCAGCGGACAAACTACACAGTTCGTTGATAAATCCAGTATATCACTGGGATCGATCGTTGAGTATAGCTGGGATTTTGATGATGGCGATGTGCTGCCGTTTGGTATTAAAGATACCATGGTGCCACCAGACCCGCGTACGTCCAATACCTATAATAATCCTCATCACAAGTATGCATCGTTCCAGGCGTACAACGTAACGCTGCGTGTGAAGACGGATGTGGGCTGTTTAAAAGATACAACTCGCCAGATATATATAGTAGACTATAACCAGCCGGTATCTGACAACGGATATGAAACTGACTTCGAAGATGGTCAGGGTACGTGGATACGGGTAGAGGACGCGAACCAGCAGTCAAGCTGGACCTTTGGTGCGATCGATGGTCAGAATATCAACCAGGCGTACTCCGGCACGAACGCGTGGTGGACGGGAGGCAATGCCGTGGCAGCCAACAATTATTTCAGTACGTATTATCCGAATGAACAATCTTATGTCATTGGACCGTGTGTGAACCTGGAAGGATTGAAACGTCCGATGGTTGCACTGAAGTACTGGTCTGATTCCGATAAGAATTTTGATGGTGCTGTATTACAATATTCATCCGATGGAGGTCGCACATGGGAAACCGTGGGTACCGATAATGGTGAAGGTATAGAATGGTACAACGGTTCTGACTTGAGCGGTGAACCGGGCGGACAGGATAACTTTGCGTGGACGGGTACAACCGATGGCTGGAAGGATGCCCGCTTTAACCTCAACGAGTTGCCGAAAGATACCGTAGTGTTCCGTATAGCATTCGGTAGTAACAGCGATAACAACCCGGGAACAATATCAAATGGTTTTGCCTTCGATGATATATATATAGGGGAGAAGAACAGGAACGTGCTGATCGAGCACTATACCAACGATGGTAATTCATCCTTCCAGTTATCGGAAGAATATATAGATGAACTGCAGTCGAACGATTTCATCAAGCTGCAATATCATTTGGCATCGCCCGGGCTGGAAGACGCGATCAATGCAGCAAACCCGATCGACAACAACGCGCGTGCACAGATCTATGGTATACGGCAACCACCGGCTACCATTATGGATGGTATATTGAATGAATACTATGGAAAAGACTTCAACGGCTTTACCGGTAACATCACAGCAGTAGACATCGATCGCCGATCACTGGAAGATCCTTCGTTTGACATCACGATTAGCATTGATGGAACAACTGCTGCCGATGTATTGAAGGCCGATATACAATATACCTTTATCGACAAGGTCAACTCGTTTGCGCCTCCGATCATATTGCAGGCAGTATTGGTTGAGAACGGTGTTAATGGTAACAAGTTCTCGATGCGCAAGTTGTTATACGGTCCTGAAGGTTACATCATCAATGATCCGCTGGTGGCAGGCACTCCGATAACCTATAGTAAACCGGATGCAGAAGAAATGCACCAACTGGCAACACCAATCGCGCATGGCGACAGCCTGTATATCATTGCCTTTGCACAGGATAAGCAGACCCGCAGAATACTGCAGTCGGTAATTATGAAAGTAGAGCAGACAAAAGTATCGCAGACTCCGGTAGGTATACCAGACGATCCGGCGGTTGCTGCTTTGCAGGATCTGAAGATATACCCGAACCCGGCTTCACAGAATATCAAGCTATACCTGGGCGATAAACTGAGTCGTGATTATACCTGGAAACTGATCGATCAGCGTGGTATAACCATCTTGCAGGGAGATGTGAACCGCGACCTTACATCACCACAAGAGATTGAAGTTACCCGCATTGCCAACGGTATATACTTCATGGCCATACAAACCGGTGACCGGTCGGTGCTCTATACGAAAGTGGCGGTAATGAATCAAAATTAAGCAGAACAGAATCACGCTGCCGGAAGCCCTTCTTTGGATAACTCCGGCAGCATGCTATAGCACTGGTCTATAAATTCGTTGGCAATACGTTCTACTTCAGCAAGGTTTGTTTCCTGTTTACTGTTCTCTTCAATAAACACAATATCACTGCGAAGCGAGTCGAGTCCCATCAGGATGAACGAAGGTTTGATCTGGTGCGCCAGCCGCGAAAGTTTTATCCAGTCCTGGATGTTCATGGCAGTCTTCATGTCTTCCAATACCTGTGGTATAGTCTGAATGAATGTGAGTACCATTTCACGGATAAACTCTTCGTTGTTGCCGGATACTGATCGCAGGTATGCGAGGTTGTAGGAGGGAACTACCTTCATCGCGGCAGGTCGCAGCTCGGTCGAGAGCGGCTTTATCTTCAGGTCATCAAATAACTTCTGGTATAAATCTTCCGGAGTAAAAGGTTTCGGAAGATAATCGTTCATGCCGGCTGCTATACATTTCTCAACGTCTTTGGCAGTGGCGTTTGCAGTGAGGGCAATGATCGGGAGGTTTGCAGATTGTTCCATCATGCGAATCGCCTTGGTCGCTTCAAAGCCATCCATTACCGGCATCTGCACATCCATCAGTATAACATCAAAGTAGTTGTTCTTGATCTTTTCGATCGCCACCAAACCGTTCTCGGCTTCATCAATAAAGCATTGCCATTTCTTTAATATACTCTTGGCATAGAGCCGGTTTATATCATTGTCTTCTACCAGCAACACGCGCAGCTGCGAGGTGTTGGTATCTTTCAGTGCTTTGTCTTTTCGCGGTACCGCCTGCGTGATATCATTTACTTTTCCGATGGCATAAGGAATCGTAACCATAAAGGTTGAACCTACATGCTCTTTGCTTACCACGTGTATCTTTCCATTTTGCAGCTCCACCATCTGCTTAACAATGGTAAGACCGAGTCCGGTGCCTCCGTAACGTCTCGTTACACTGGCATCGGCCTGGCTAAAGCTTTCGAAAATGGTGGTGAGCTTTTCTTCCGGTATACCTACACCGGTATCGGTAACTTCAATGCGTACCCAGCACACACCGCGCTGCTCACGCTCGGCTGTACATTTTATCTGGATGGAACCGGTGTGTGTAAACTTAACTGCGTTACTGATCAGGTTGATGAGGATCTGATTCAAACGCACCGGGTCACCTAACAATATCTTGTTGAGCTTTTCATCGATGCGATAGTCGAGCGCGATCTTCTTCTCTTTCGCCTGGTACATAAACGTACTGATGAGGGAGGGGAGAAGATCCTTGAGGTTGAACGCGATCTTTTCAAAACGGAGTTTACCCGATTCGATGGCTGCCAGATCCAGAATGTCGTTGATAATAACTTTCAGGTTTTCAGCAGAGTGTTTGATCGCATTTAAATACGTCTCGCGTTCTTCCGGGCTCGGGCTCTGACTTAACAGGTTTGCCATCCCCGCTATACCGTTGATAGGTGTGCGTATCTCGTGACTGATGTTGGCGAGGAATTGTTCCTTCGCTTTCTGCAAACGTACAAGCTCCGATTCATTCTCCTTGCGTTGTGTTACATCGCGGCAGTCGAGTATAAATCCTTTAAGTCCTTGCTTGTGTCTGAGATTTATAGCGTTGAATTCCAGGAATCTATAGGTAGTATCTTTACAGAGAAACTGGAACTCTACTTTTTCAGTATAGGCACGCTTCTGACTTTGCTTGAGTTTCTTCTGGAAGTCCTCGCGTGTATCGGGAAGTATATAGTCGAAGAAGTTTTTTCCGATAAGACTTTTGGAGCGATAGCCCAGTGTTTCACTGGCCGAGGCATTGTGATAATGAATCTTACCGCCATAGTCTACAATGAAGATGATATCGGAACCATCTTCCACTACGGATTCATAGAATGATCCTTTCTTAACGTACTGCTGTAGGTTCATGTCAGATGCCGATCGTCTCCATCTCCTTCAGATACCGGTATAAAGATGACTTGCCGATGTCGAGCCTGCGCGCGACTTCCAGTACATTGTTGTCATATTTATTCAGGTAGTGTCGGATTATACGATACATAAATTCCTGCATGGTCATCTCCTGGTATAGGAACGACTCCATGCGCGTGGTGCTGTTGAAGCTTATATCCTGCGGGCGTAACTCTTGTCCTTCTGCCATTACCGCAGCAAGTTCGATCACCGATTTCAGCTCGCGTATATTTCCGGGGAAGGGATACTGCAATAACTTCTCCTGCGCCTCCGGACTGATCTTGAATTTAGGCAACTGGTTATCATGCGCGAATTGATCGAGCACATGTTTGGCGATCAGGATCACATCTTGTCCACGTTCACGCAGTGGTGGTAACACAATCGGCAACCCGAGCAGACGATAGTATAGATCTTCGCGGAAGCGTGTGGCCTTTACTTCTTCGGCAAGGTCTTTATGTGTTGCAGCAATAATTCGAACGTCCAGTTTAATTACCTGGTTGCCACCGATTCTGGTGATCTCACGTTCTTGTAAAACACGAAGTAATTTTGCCTGCAGGTTCGGATCCATCTCACCGATCTCATCGAGAAAAATAGTACCGCCTTCGGCTTCTTCAAACTTTCCGATCCTGCGCGTAACGGCCCCGGTAAATGCGCCTTTCTCATGACCGAAGAGTTCACTTTCAATCAGGTCGCGAGGTATAGCAGCAATGTTTACGGCTACAAAAGGTTTGTTCTTGCGCTTCGAGTTATAGTGTACAGCTTTGGCAACAAGTTCTTTTCCCGTACCGGTTTCACCGGAGATACTCACAGATATATTTGTCTGAACTGCTTTTTCGAGCAGCGAGAATACACGTTTAATCGCAGGACTTGTTCCCACGATGCTCTTTTCGAAAGTATATTTTTCGGAGATCTCTTTCTTCAGGTGATCGATCTCTTTGATGAGCGATGTACGGTTACGCGCGTTGTTGATTGAGTTCAGAAGCCTGTCCTTCGTCTCATGATCTTTCGCGATATAGTCGTAAGCACCGAGCTTCAGGAGTTCCACCGCAGTATGTATCTTTTCCTGTGCCGATACAATGATCACGTTGATGTTGGGATCATGACTGCGTATCTGGCTCAATACTTTTTCGCCCGGCATATCGGGTAACGAATAGTCGAGGGTAATAACCGCCGGGTTCTTGTAGAGGTTCGCCAGACAATCCTTGCCCGAGGTATAGAACTGAACTTCGTAATCCGGATTGAGCTCAAGCACATACTTCAGAAACTTGGTGTATGCCGGATCGTCTTCGACAACAAATATCTTAACGGGATCTTTCTCGTACATGCGCTGGGGTTTGAAAAGTAAATATAAAGGTATGACGGCCATTAGCCAAGCAGTTGCAGGGGCAGCCAGGGCCGTGATAAGTCTTAATCATTTCAGTCAACATCTCGCTATTCAATGACACGTTGGTAAAAAATCTATTCATGTTACTCCGCCAGGTGATGGTACGTTTTTCCTCATCGTGTACCAATATAAAAAATGATAATAGGTAATGTTAAAAAAAGTTTGACGGATTACCGTGAGCATGTATGAATTTTATTGTCTTAAAAGTTTATCAACTTGAAATAATCTGCTTACTTTCGATAGCGAAGCATAGCATACATGATACCGGAATTCCAGACATTAACCGATAGTGAAACTGAACTGATGCTGAAGGCACCCATACTGGTTTGCATTCTTATAGCAGGTGCCGATGGCGACATCGACCGGAAGGAAATAAAGGAAGCGATCGCGATTGTTCGCAAGGAGAAAAAGAATCACACATTACTCTCCGGATTCTTTCGCGAGATGGCAGAGGATTTTGAAGACAAGATCAAGATACTCATTCAAAGTTACCCGTTCGAATTGTCTAAAAGAACTCCCATGATCATTGAAGAGTTGAAGAATCTGAACGTGCTCTGGAAAAAAATCGATCCTGAATTTTCAATCGCTTACTACGAAATGTTGAGGAGTATATCCGAACGAATTGCTTCTTCATCGGGCGGACTTTGGGGAATAAAAACCGTAGGCTCCGAAGAGGCGCAGTATCTTCACCTGCCCATGATCAACGATCCTGCTAAAAAATAATTTGCTTTTGCTTTTTACTTGATGATCGTTACCGGACAATTTACATCTTTGTACCGGCCTTTTCTTTTTGCCATAACGTATGTCGTCATCACAATCTTCGCTGTTTGGAAGTTCGGTTATACCGTTCCGACTGGTGTTTCTAATGTGGGCTTCTTTCTATCTTGAATATGTTTTTGGTTTACCGATAAGCTGGTATGGTATTGAGCCGCGAACTTTTCATGGATTGATCGGCATCTTTACCGCTCCGCTTATTCATGGCGATCTGTTACACCTCATCTCCAATACTATACCGATGCTCTTTTTAGGATCGGTGCTCTTTTTCTTCTACGGTAAAATAGGAGGGCAGGTATTTTTTCGTTCGTACTTCTGGACAAACATTCTTGTATGGTTGTTCGCGCGCCCGGCCAATCACATTGGTGCCAGTGGTGTAGTATATGGACTCGCATTCTTCCTGATATCATTCGGCTTTTTCAGACGCGACTTTCTTTCCATCATCATATCCGCTATCGTGTTGTTGCTATACGGAGGCGTGTTCTACGGCGTGCTTCCTACCGACCCGCATATATCGTGGGAGTCTCACTTTGCAGGGGCACTGGTCGGCATCACCACGGCGGTTGCGTTCAGCAAGCAGAAGAACGTGAATTAAATCACGTTCATGCGATTGCCTTAGACGTTGTGCGTGAATGAATTAGCGATCAGCCAACGCTTCTTGTTAAAATCAAAAAGTATTCGTTTCGCATCTTGATTTTTATTTGATATTTGCGCCTCCGGAAATTTAGTGTGCCATGGATGCAAACGTGAAAAAGATACTGGCTGACCTCAAGAGCAGAAAATATGCACCTGTTTACTTTCTGCAGGGAGAGGAGACTTTCTACATCGATGTTATTGCCGACTATATAGAAGCAAATGTACTTGCCGAAGCTGAGAAGGGATTTAACCAGGTAGTGGTATATGGTAAAGATGCTGCCATGGCTACCATCCTTACACATGCGCGCAGGTTCCCCATGATGGCCGAGCGACAAGTTGTAATTGTAAAGGAAGCACAGGATATACCCGATCTTGGTAAAGATACCGGTGCACGTTTACTGCTCGATTACCTTACGAAAGCTGTGCCGAGCACCGTGCTCGTGTTCTGTCATAAACATAAAAGTCTTGATAAGCGTAAGGAGCTTGGTAAGAAGATCGATCAGTATGCCGTAACCATCAACACGAAGAAGCTATACGATAATCAGCTGCCTGAATTTGTAACGGAGTACTGTAAAGATAAAAAGGTACCGATCGATGATCGTGCTGTGCAGGCCTTGTGCGAGTTTGTTGGTCACGATCTGCACCGCCTGGCCAATGAAGTAGACAAGATCGTTATATCGCTGCAGCCCGGTGAAAGCATCACAGCCGAGCGCATCATGAACCAGGTGGGTATCAGCAAAGAGTATAACATTTTTGAATTGCAGAAAGCTATTCTTCAACGCGACACCGTACTGGCCAACCGCATTGTAAATTACTTTGAACGCAACACCAAGAAGAACCCGATGATACCCGTGGTGGCGTATCTCTTCTCGTTTTTCAGTAAGTTGCTCATCGCTGCCAATGCTACAGACAAGAGTGAGAAAGGACTTGCTAGTGAATTGAAAGTGAGCCCGTATGCAGTACGTGATTATAGTTTAGCTTTACGACAATTTCCACTCGCCAAGATCATTGATAACATCAGCTCGATCAAAGAAGCAGACCTCAAACTGAAAGGAGTAAACACGGGCTCTGCCGATGAAGGACAGATCTTTCGTGAACTTGTATGGCGTCTCATGAACTGATATATACTATATCAGACCTGTGCTAAAAGTAGTTTGAGACAATATACCTTCAGGGTACATATCAGTACATATCAACCCTTTATATGGTAAGCTTTAGGCCATAAGCTTTACGCTTTACACTTTATTACCTACCTTTAAGTCCATGCAAATTCATCAGCGCGGATTTTTTTTAACTCACTTTTTTGGTTCTTTATTTGCAATAATTTTTCAGGTGCGCTGTTTTAAACACAAATCGTATTTACAGTAATGTACAGATTTATCGCTCTTCTATTTTTGATTTTCACCGTTCAACGTATGTATGCGCAGGATCAACTGTCGCAGAACAAAGTTGAAAAGCTTTATCATCGCGGAACAGAACTTGTTCAGCATGCTAACTACGGTGCAGCTCGTGAGGTCTTCTCAGACTTTCTGGCGCAGGCATCACCAACGGATGCGCGCAGAGGTGAGGCGGAATATTATGTAGCCTTCAGTGCATTGAACCTTGGCCATAAAGATGGCGAGAAGCTTATCGATGACTTCATCGATAACAATCCATCCAGTCCAAAAGCTTCTACAGCCTATTACGATCTTGCCACATTCTTCTATGCAGAAGGTAATTATACCAAAGCCGCCAGCTACTATAAGAAAGTAAATTTCCCGGCACTTACTACCGATCAGCAAAACCAGGGACACTTCAAGTGGGGCTATAGCTATTTCAACCAGAAGAAACTGGATGAAGCACTGGAGCAGTTCAACTTCGTAAAGAAGCAGACCTCAGCCTATACACCGGCAGCAAACTACTATGCCGGGTTCATCGAATACTCCAAAGGACAATATGATGAAGCACTCACCGATTTAAAGAAAGCCGAATTGAGTCCTTCGTATGCTGCTATCGTTCCGAACCTCATTGCCAATATTTACTATAAACAGAAGAAGTATGATGTACTCATGGAGTACGCCAACAGTCTGAAAGGTCGTACCGATATAACCAATGCCGATGAGATTGCCATGCTGGTGGCAGAAGCGAGTTACTATAAAGGTGACTTCAAGAAAGCAGTGGAGTCGTATCAGAAATACTTTGACACGAATGCTAAAGCCGAGAGCGGTCTCTTCTTCCGCGCGGGCTATGCCAATTATGTAACAGGCAATACCGAGCGCGGTATCGAATACCTCGATAAAGCTGCAGCATCAAAAGATACCGTGAGCTACTATGCATCATACTACCTCGGTATACTACATTTGAAGAAAGGCAACAAGCCGCTCGCGCTGAATGCATTTGACTATGCGCGCAGAAATCCGAAAGATAAAAGCCTGGTAGAAGAGAGCTCGTTCCAGTTTGCCAAAGTATCGTACGATGTAGGTAAAGCTGATCAGGCCATTTCCGAGTTTGAAAAATTCCTGAAGACGTATCCGACTAGCGTACATGCCAACGAAGTAAAAGAGTTACTCGTGCAGGTATATGTAAATGGTAACAACTTTAACAAGGCTATAGAATATATAGAATCGCTGCCATCGCGCAACCCGTATATCAACCAGGCATACCAGAAGGCTGCATACCTGAAAGGAGCCGAGCTCTTTAATAAAGAACAATACCCCGAAGCCGTAGAGTACTTTACAAAATCACTCGATCAGCCCATCGACAAGAACTATGTAGCGCTGGCCAGCTTCTGGAGAGCTGAGGCATACTCAATGGGAAGAAAGTATAATGAAGCCATTGGCGATTATCAGCGTGTAGTCGGTATAGGTTCATCCATTGATCCGGAGATTTTGTTGAAGACCCGTTATGGTTTAGGATATGCACACTATAACCTGGAAGCGTACGACAAAGCGCTCTATAATTTTAAAGAGTTTGTTAACAAAGCCAACAAGAACACACCGAACTATGCTGATGGTCTGGTGCGCCTGGCAGACTGCTACTATGTAAGCAAGCAATACGATGAAGCGCTTGCTACCTATAACAAAGCTAAAACTTCAGGCACAGCAGACGCAGACTATGTATTGCTACAGGCCGGTATCATGAGTGGTATACAACGCAAGTATGCAGAGTCACGCACACAGCTTACCGAGTTGATCCGTAATTATCCGAAGTCTCAATACCGTGATGAGGCCATGTTCCAACGCGCGCAGTTCGAGATTGAGCAAAGCAATTACCAGGGAGCAATCGAAGCATTGTCTCAATTGATCCGCGAAAGTCCGAATTCAAAATACCTGCCACTGGCATACGAACGCAGAGGTGCAGCCAACTATAACCTGAAGCAATACGATCGCACTATAAATGATTACCAAACGGTGATTCGTTTATTCCCGACACATCCTATTGCAAAGACAGTATTGATACCGTTGCAGGAAGCGTTGAATGTTTCTGGGCGTTCCGGTGAATTTGAAAACAACCTGTCTCAATACAAAAATGCGAACCCCGCTGATGAAAGCGTAGAGAAGCTGGAGTTTGAGACAGCGAAGAACTTATATTTCGATCAGCAGTATCAAAAATCAATCACCAGCTTTACAAAGTATCTCAGTTCATATCCGCAGTCGTCAAGTGCGCAGGAGGCGAGATATTATATAGCCGAGTCTCACTTCAAGTTACAGGACTTCAACAAAGCATTGCCGATCTATACCGAGCTCAATAAAGACATGACCTTTAACATGGGCAGCAGGGTAGTGGCGCGTCTTGCCGAGATCCATTTCAAGCAGGGTAATTATGACAATGCGATTACAAACTTCCATCGCCTGGAAAAACTGGCCTCTAACAAGAAGGAACAGTATAATGCGTGGGCTGGTTTGATGGAATCGTTCTACCTGAAAGGTCAATATGATTCAGTTGATGTATATGCACAAACCATCATCGAGCGCGGTAATATAAATGCCGGTGCGCAGAACAAGGCGTCCCTATATCTGGGTAAAACCGCTTTGGCCCGCGGTGATTTTGAAGGCGCAAAAGATGAATTCCTCAATACGCTGAATGCGGCCCGCGATGAGTTTGGTGCTGAAGCGAAATATCTGCTGGCGGAAATATTCTATAACCAGAAACAGTATAAGCAGTGCTATGAGACTTCGATGGGACTGATCAACGACTTTGCAACGTATGACCTATGGGTCGGAAAAGCATTCTTGTTGCTGGCCGATAACTTTGCGGCACAGGACGATATATTCCAGGCACGTGCCACGTTGCAGTCACTCGATAAGTTTCCGCTTCCGTCTATAAAAGACGAGGCAAAAGCGAAGCTAAAACAACTCGAGCAGGCTGAGCTGGAGAAACAAAAGAAACTGGAAGCTGATACTTTAGATAATTGATTCGTATACCATTTTTTGCGATGAAAAAATTAACAACCCCTAAATATATACCGGTGATCACACGCTTGTCAGGCTTAATGATAATGATCGGAGCATTTTCTGTTTCATCATTCGCACAACAAACCAATGACTGGGAAGGTGATGGTGAGATCGAGTCCATGGAGATCGAGATTGTAAAAGACCGACAGATCACCCTGCCGAAAGCCAGTCGTAACTTTGACAAGATACCACCGAAGCCATCGGAGACATCCATCAAAGCTCCAGTAACTTATGATTTTCGTTCGTTCAGTTTCCAGGCTCCGCAGATCAACCCGGTCGTACGTCCGCTGAAGTTAAAGCCAGAGAACCCATCCGATATATATGCAGGCTTTCTTCGTATAGGCTATGGTAATTATGCATCGCCTTTACTCGAAGGGTATATCAACAACAAGCGCGACAAAAATAAACTATACGGTGCACGGTTCTATCACCACAGCTCGGGCAAAGGTCCGGTAGATGGCAAGAACTCCGGCAGCGGTAACACAAGTCTTTCAGTATACGGCCGCTCGCTCAGCGATGCACTGGCGCTTTCCGGAAATATAGGCTTCGAAAACAGAACCACTCACTTCTATGGTTATCCGCAAGGCGAACCAGTGGGTAAAGATTCACTCAAGCAATCGTTCAACCTGATCAAGTTAGGAGGGGAGCTGACAAATTCCAGGAACTCAGACTTCTCCTATAAATTAGGAGCAAACTTCAGTTACCTCGCAGACAAATATGATGCACGCGAATCGGAAGTTGGACTTGCATTTAAATCCGGTTATGAAATTGATGATGACTCCCGTATCGATCTCAAAGCAGACTATACCGTGATCAGTCGTAAAGACAGCCAGGTAGATGCGAAAGCAAGAAGTCTCTTTACCGTAGCACCTTCCTTTGAATTTTTACCGATTGAAGACCTGAAGCTGAGCATCGGGTTGATCGCTGCGTTTGAGAATGATACTATAGATTCCAAGAGTGTACACGTATACCCGAACTTCAAGGCAACGTATCCGCTTAGTCCTTCCGTGGATGCGGTCGGCTATATCAGCGGAGGTATGGATAAAGTATCATTGCAGTCATTGTCCAACGAAAACCTGTGGCTGGCACCGAACGTTGCTGTCTTCCATACCAACCGTGTACTTGACTTCGGTGCTGGTCTGAACGCACGCCTCGGTAACAAAGTATCGGCACATGCAGGGTTGTCAACTACACTTCTCAAGAACTGGTACTCGTATGTAAACCGTCCGGAAGATCCATCGA
The DNA here is from genome assembly GCA_966211525.1 of uncultured Chitinophaga sp. Lineage (GTDB taxonomy): Bacteria > Bacteroidota > Bacteroidia > Cytophagales > Cyclobacteriaceae > Ohtaekwangia. The sequence continues at coordinate 16,584 of CBIHOZ010000013.1, forward strand.
AGTTTGTTACAGTATATGATCGCGGTACCGTGAGACGCAACAACCTATATGTAGCGTTGAGCTATGTACAATCTGAACTTGCCAAGTTTATGGTGCGTGGAGATTTTTACGGATATGATGCCGATGATCTCTCCGAAGTATGGCATCGCCCTACTACCAAACTTACCGCGAACGCATCGATCAATGTATACCAGAAGCTGATCTTTACGGCAGACATTATAGCGCAGGGTGGTATGAAGGCACTTGATCCCGAGACAGGTGCTACTGTAAAACTGGATGGAGCTTTCGACCTGAACTTCAAGGCAGAATATTTATTCTCTCCGAGTTTCTCTGCTTTTGTTCAACTGAACAACATCACATCAAACAAGTACCCGGTATTTTTGAATTATCCCGTGCGTGGATTTCAGGCACTGGCTGGTATAACCTGGAGCTTCTAGTATCGACAAAGTTACCCGTAGTTATAGAGGGGGATGAGGTATATATATAGTGTCTCATCCCCTTTATTTTTTAGGCTTGCGAACATGCCAGTATAGCGATGATCGGGTACATAGCAGGGTGTAAGTATACCCATAATCATACCCCGCAGACCTGTGTGGATAACGATAACCGGCACGCCCCTTTGTATAGGTCAAAATTTAGCTTATTTTTGTATAATGACCTTTTTCTTAAAACCCTAACACAGCGCTCATGGCCAGAAGAAAAAAGCAAGACGAAGAAGAACAGGAGAATATAAATAACGAATCGGATGACAGCTTTGGTCTTCCTGAAGTGGAGTATCAACCGCTAAACCGGGAAGAACCTCCGACAACTACTGTTGAGACAGAGACAACAACAACCTATACTTCATCAACATCAACACCAGAGCCTGAGCCGGAACCAGAACCGGTTCGCGAAGAGTATGTTGAGCGAGAAGAAGAAGAGGTGATCGAAGATCCGCAGTATAATGATCCGCAGCCATCGTATGTAGAGGAAGATGAAGAGTCTTCACCGATATGGCCCAAGGTATTAATCGTTATCCTGGTGTTGGCAGTTGCCGGTGCTATTGGTTATTATTTTGCTTTCTATCGTCCGGAGCAACTCGCGAAGGAAGAGCGTGCAAGACAAGAGCAACGCGATCGCGATGCTGAAGCTGCACGTAAAAAAGCTGAAGCAGACGCTGCGTTAGCACGTGAAGAAGACGAAAAGAGACGTGCTGATTCATTGGCAAATCTTAAACCGGCTGTCGGTACCATCGAGGCACTAAGTGAGCGCACCGGACGTTATTATGTGGTGGTAGCCAGTGCTATAGATGATGATCTGATTCATGATCACGCAGTGAAACTGAGCAAGGCAGGCGTAACCTGCTGGATTATACCTCCGTTCGGTAAAACCAAATTCAGTCGTCTTGCTGTTGACTACAAAGACAACTACGCAGATGCACAGGCAACTGCCGATGGCATGAAAGGCGGAGATTACGGGAACGAAATTTGGGTAGTGAAGTACTAACAAAACAGATATACACATGACGGACCAGCAGGTAAAGCATAATGAACGTTTAGCCCTTCTTACATCGGTAGGGATACACGCAGCTGCTTTTCTGCTGATGTTCTTCATTGTGGTTTGGCGCCCGATGAACCCTCCGCCCGGAGAGTATGGCGTTGAACTAAACTTTGGTCTTGATACCGAAGGCTACGGTGATGTACAACCGGAGAGCCCGGTAGGTTCCGGTGGCACGCAACAGGAAGAGCCACAGAAGAGTGAACCACAATCCACACCTCCCCAACAAACACCACCTCCGGCAGAAGAAGATAAAATGCTCACCACCGATGAGGAGGATGCGCCTGTTATAGAGGAGAAGAAAAAAGAGGAGAAGAAGGTTGAGGTAAAGAAAGAAGAACCGAAGACCGAACCAACCAAGGTAATCGAGAAACCGAAAGAGACTCCGAAGAAGCAGGAGGAGCAACCGAAGAAGGAAGAACCCAAAGCGGTATATAACCCGAATGCTCAGAAGACGGAATCATCCAACAAAACCTCGGAAGGTAAAGCAGGTCAGCCCGGAAACCACGGTGATGATAAAGGTAAAGTAGGCGACAAGGGAAATCCGGAAGGAACGCTTGACTCGAAAGCATTATACGGTACACCCGGTGGAGGTGGCGGTAATGGAACAGGCTCCAGTCTTGCTTTGGCAGGATGGGAGTGGGATGAAGTGCCGCGCCCGCAGGTTCCGAATAATGAAAATGGTCAGATCGTTTTCGAGATTGTCGTTAACGCAGATGGTGAACTTGAAAAGATTACCATTACTGAAAACAGCCTGAGCGCAGAAGCTGCACGAGCGTGTAGACGTACCGTTGAACAACTCACGTTCACTCGTACTGGGACCAATGTTCCTACTCTTTCCACGGGAAAAATTACTTTTAGAGTTCGATCCAAGTAGTCTCTGATTCTTATGACAAACCGCTACGTTGAGTTTGTGCAGGATGTACTCATCACCGTGCACGCCAATATACGCGACCTGAAAGAACGCAGAAACTTTGCTGATCCTGAAGAGCTTACACACATCGAAGCAAAACTGTTAGCCTATAACGAAATGCTTTCTATACTTCGCTCGAGTGCCGATGATGCTGGTCTCGATCGTAAAGAGTTAGGTTTATAATTTTGTCAACGCGTTAACCGCACAATCTCAATTTCACCGATAGCACGATCGCCAATCGCCACAACATCCACCTCGGTAATTTTTCCTTTATACTTCGCACCATTCGATAGCATCACGATCAACTCCTGATCGGGTTGAGGAACATCTTTTACTGCAATAGCAACACGGCAACGCACGGAGCGGTTGTCCAGAAACTGCTCATCCATGGCTTTGTTTTCCAACTGGTAATAGTTCATATAATACAGCAATAGTAATCAACCGCAGGCGTATATCACAAGCGTTGTGTAAGAGATACACAATGGGCGGTTTTATCGATTATTAAACCTTTTTGGTCGAAAAGATTGTCACCGGCATCGTTTTTTTTGATGAGCGGGGGTAGAAAGTGGGGTATCGTACGTTGTAACACAATAACTTTACTGCTGTCGAACAGATATGAGAAGTGAGATGATGATTGAGACGTTGCGCCCAGATGGCAAGAAAGGCGTGGTAATGACGGAGGCACACTACAAGATGTTGTCGTCCTACATATTAGCGGCCCTTGATACCGAAGAGCCCTTTACGCTAAACCGTTTGCTGGAGAAAGTACTGGAAGATTTTACAGAGACCATTGATAGCGACATTAACTGGTATGTGCTGCAGGTAAAACTCGACCTCGAAGCACGCGGCTTTATACGCACCATTACACCAGCCTATAAAAAGCGACTCTTCCTGCTGAAGTTAACACGCCAGGGACAAAAACAATTGCAGCGCCAGAAACTCATGGCCGATTGGTCGGCTGAATAAGCGATCGTTCTTGTAGCGGCTATATTTGTTTCCCTTCCTAAAATTGCTTCTCTTTATGCAGCATGAAGCAATCCATCAAAGTATCTGTTGATGCCGTTGTTTTTGGATACGACCAGGAACAGGATATTTCTATTCTTCTTATCAAACGAAAGTTCGAACCCTTTCAGAAATTCTGGGCCCTTCCCGGAGGCCTCGTGAAAGACGAAGAGTCTCTTGAAGATGCCGTAAGACGCGAACTCAAAGAAGAAGCCGGTATAGATGTAAATTACCTTGAACAATTATATTCTTTCGGTAAACCCGATCGTGATCCGCGCAATCGTGTAGTGTCTGTTGCCTACTTCGGCCTCGTGCGCCCTGCCGATTACCAGTTGTCTGCCGAAACGGATGCAGAAGATGTAGCGTGGTTTAGTATCAAGAAACTGCCGCGACTCGCATTCGATCACAAAACTATATTGGATATGGCCATCAAACGACTCCGTGGCAAACTTGCCTACGAGCCGATTGGCTTTGAGTTGCTCGATAAAAAATTCCCGTTCTCCGACCTGGAGAAACTCTATCAGATTCTGCTCGACCGAGAGCTCGACCGCAGAAATTTCAAGAAGAAAATTATGAGCTACGGCTTCCTGGAAGAACTGGACGAAATCGTTCAGAAGAAATCCGGACGGCCTGCCAGATTGTTTCAGTTCAATAAAAAGAAGTATTTCGAGCTGAAAGAGAAGGGCTATAATTTTGATATTTTCTTCTGATAACCAGTTGATTATATAGTTAATGTAAAAAATACGCAAATTAAATGTGTGATGCGCTAACCTTATGAGTACATTTGCGTATATAATACACAAATAGGAACATTTAGAACCTAAGACATTCAGTAATTATAAATCATATGAGTAAAATCGGAGTAATTATCGCGCGCTTTCAGTCACCTTACCTGCACGAAGGACACAAGAGCCTGGTGGAAGCAGTAAAGGTAAAGCACAACACCACAGTGATCGTATTGGGAGTATCACCCGTGCGCGGAAGCAAAAGAAACCCGCTGGATTTTCAGACACGCGAACGAATGATCAAGAAAGTATATCCTGATGTAGTGGTGTTACCGTTGTCTGACCACCCGTTGGATACAAAATGGTCGCAGAACCTGGATACATTGCTGGCCAACACCTTTCCCGGATCAAGCTTTATACTCTACGGAAGTCGCGACAGCTTCAAGAGCTATTACTCCGGCAACAACGAGACTATAGAATTACCCGAGACCGGAAACTATAGCGCTACATTGATACGCGAACAGATCAGCGATAAAGTAATGGACTCTGAAGAATTCAGAACCGGTATCATCTATGCATACTCCAATACATACCTGAAAGTATATCCTACGGTAGATATAGCAGTATTCAGAAATGATCGCACAGAATTACTGCTCGGCAGAAAAGACATCGATAACAAGTGGCGACTGCTGGGAGGTTTCTCTGATCCTACAGACGACAGTTACGAAGAAGCCGCAGCACGTGAACTCAGAGAAGAGTGCGGAGACATTGTAACAACACCCATGCAGTACGAAGGCTCCTTCCGTGTAGCCGACTGGCGATACAAAAGCGAACAGGACAAGATCATCACCACACTTTTCTCAACCGACTATATAGAAGGCGAAGCACTGGGCAGCGATGATATAGCCGAAGTACGCTGGTTCACCCTTGAAACGATTCAGAAAATGATCGAAGCCGAACAAACCGCCCCCGAACACACCAAACATCTGAAAGTTCTATTAAACAAATATACCATGAAGTAGTCCTCACCAAACTCGAAGCACACGGCTCAAAGCTCGCAGCTTATCCAATCAGCGTAAAAATTTCCAAGTATCTAAATGAAGCACTATGAAAACGAATCTTCTCTTACTCGCAGACGCTTACAAATATTCTCACTATAAATTATACTATCCGGGAACAACGAAGATATACTCTTACCTGGAGAGTCGCGGAGGGGTGTTTGATAACACCATGTTCTATGGATTGCAGTACTACCTCAAAGAATATCTGCAGGGACAGGCATTTACCAAAGCTGATCTCGATGAAGCAGAAGAACTGATGCACGGTGTATTTGGAAGAAGTGATGTATTTAATCGCGCCAACTTTGAGTATATATTGAACCAACACGGAGGAAAGTTACCCGTAAAGATCAAGGCCGTTCCTGAAGGCACAACCGTACCGGTAAGCAATGTGCTGATGACGATCGAGAATACTGACCCGCGCTATTTCTGGCTCACGAACTTTCTGGAGACACTGTTGATGCAAGTATGGTACCCAAGTACAGTAGCCACTATATCGGCAACAATTCGAAATATAGTTGAACGGTATTTTGCCGAGACTGCCGATGATGCATCCGCTGCCGCGATAGACTTTGTACTAAACGACTTTGGTTTTAGAGGTGTAAGTTCAGTAGAAAGTGCAGGCCTCGGCGGATCAGCGCACCTGGTGAGTTTCATGGGAAGTGATACCGTGGAAGCTTCACGCTTTGCCAAACGATACTACGCAGCACAACAGGTATACGGATTATCCGTGCCTGCAACCGAACACTCCATTATGACGCTGTTAGGACAAGCCGGTGAAGCGAAAGTTTTCGACCACGTACTCAAAGCATATCCCGAAGGTATACTTTCCTGTGTGTCGGATTCCTACAATATATTCGATGCTGTTGGTGATCTGTGGGGCGGTAAATTCAGGGATGAGATTTTGCAACGCAACGGACGACTGGTAATAAGACCTGACTCCGGTGATCCTGAAAAAACATTGTTGAAAGTATATGATATACTCTTTGAGAAATTCGGCTTCACTGTAAACTCCAAAGGATATCGGGTACTGCCTTCACAGATAAGGGTTATACAAGGCGATGGTATCAACCACGAATCTATACCACAGTTATATGAAAGTCTCAAGAGCAATGGTATATCTGCCGAGAACCTTGTGTTGGGAATGGGAGGAGCGTTGCTGCAGAAAATAAACCGCGATACCCAAAAGTTTGCACTGAAATGTTCATACGCAGAAGTAAACGGAGAAGCGGTAGATGTACAGAAAGCACCCGTAGAAATGAATGAGACAGGCGAGATGATCAAGTCTTTCAAAACATCCAAAGCCGGTAAGCTGAAGCTCGTGCAGGAAGATGGTAAGTATAAAACCGTACGGCAGGGCGAATCTGACAACGCCGATGTATTGCAGACGGTGTTTGAGAATGGAGTGATAACCCGGGAATATACTTTCGAAGACATCCGCGCACGCGCAAAACAATCACGCGAAAGCGAACAAAAGAAACTCGCCTTGACTATAAATTGATTATCATTGCTGTCCATGGAAAACTCAATCAAAATCTACGCTACTCCCTCGGCTGTCTCACTTGGCAAAAAGATAGCTGCACAGTTACAATTGCCGCTTCACCAGGTGCACACCGAAAAATTTTCAGATGGTGAATTGTTTGTGAGGTTCAATGAAAGTGTACGCGGGCAAACCGTATTTCTCATCAGCAAGGTAAATATGCCGTATGAGAATTTCTTTGAGATGCTGATGACGGTTGATGCAGCAAGACGATCATCGGCACGTGAAGTGGTGCTGGTGATACCGTACCTGCCACACAGCCGGCAGGAGCGGAGAGATGGTCAGCGTACTTCCATCTCCTCGCGCATGGTAGCCGACATCATTCAGCTGATGGGTGCTGACCGCATCATTACACTCGACCTGCATACCAACGCGATTGAAGGATTTTACAAAGTACCGCTCGATCCATTGTCGTCCCTGCGGTTGTTTGTAGATCATATCCGGGATTGCAAGCGCGAACATCTTTGCCTGTGCAGTCCGGATTTCGGTGGCATCAAACGCATCAAGCAGTATAAAAAACATCTGGACGCTGAGATGGTTGTTATCAACAAGGAACGTCTCAAAGCAAACCAGGTAGCACACATGGAAATCATCGGTGATGTAAAAGGACGCAACGTTATCATCATTGACGATCTTGTGGATACTGCCGGAACACTTTGCAAGGCAGCTGATCTTTTGATGGAACACGGAGCCGAATCAGTTTGTGCGTATTGCACACACGGTATATTAAGCGGATCGGCATTGAAGAATCTCGAACAGTCAAGAATTGAGAAACTATATATATCTGATACCGTGGTGGAAGAACTCGATCATCCGAAGATAGAAATAGTAAGTTGTGCCGAGCTGCTTGCCAAAGCGATGGAGAACCTGATTAACAATAAAAGTTTAAGCCAGATATGATTACCCGTGCGATTGAAAATTGCTTCCGGAATGCGCAGGAGAAAAATTGGGACAAGACCTATTGGGCGTTTGATATACATGGAACTATTCTCAAACCAAACTATCGGCGCAATGCTATATCGACCGAGTTTTATCCGTATGCAAAAGAAGTAATGCAGCTGCTGAGCAAACGCAAAGACATTGTGCGTATACTCTATACCTGTTCATACCCGAATGAGATTGAACAGTACATTGCATACTTTGCGCAGCACGATATATACTTCGATCACATCAACGATAACCCGGATGTAGGCTGTGGTGCCTATGGATATTACGAAGACAAATTCTATTTCAATGTGTTGATGGATGACAAAGCCGGCTTCGATGGTGAAAGCGACTGGAGTGCCATTCTCGCCATGCTTCAAAAGAAAGAAATACTGGATGAAGTCAAGAATTGAAAATATAGTCGGATGTTTTTTAGGCCTGGCTATAGGCGATGCACTGGGGGTACCGGTTGAATTTAAAAGCCGTACTTATCTGAAAGCAAATCCGGTGAAGGAGATGATCGGCTATGGTGTTTTGGGACCAGCCTTCCGGCACGTGGTCAGATGATAGTTCATTGGCGTTTTGCCTCGCGGAGTCATTGCTGCACGGATATGATCTGAACGATATAGCACAGAAGTCTGCGCAATGGATGCAAACCGGGTATTGGAGCGCTCACGATGAAGTATTTGATATAGGCGGAACAACCCGTATAGCGTTAAGCAGAATTCTTCAGGGAGAAGATGCTCGGTTTTCCGGTGAGACAGAGGAGCGGAGTAATGGTAACGGATCGTTGATGAAGATAGCACCGGCATCCCTGTATTTCGCTAACGCGAGTGACGAAGAACTTTTTACAGCGATCAAAGCTATATCTTCCATAACACACGCGCATTTTCGCTCCGTGTTCGGCTGCTATATCTTTTCAATCTATATAGCCGAGTTGCTGAAAGGTGAAGACAAAAATATAGCACTGAAGAATACAGCAACGCGTGTCCGCGAATTTGCACGGAAGCAGGGTTTTAACCCGAAAGAAGTAGCGTTGTATACCCGGATTCTGGAGGACATGCTTCCTTCCTTGCGCGAAGAAGATATTTACTCGGGTGGTTATGTCGTTCATACGCTGGAGGCAAGTATATGGTGCTTGTTAACAACAACCAGCTATAAAGATGCCGTGTTGAAAGCCGTAAACCTGGGCGATGACACCGATACAACGGCCTGCGTAACCGGTGCGCTGGCAGGGCTTTACTATGGATACAGCAGCATTCCTTTTCAGTGGAGTGAACTGGTGGCGCGTAAATCGGACATTATTAAATTGGCAAACTCTTTTCAAGATTGCCTGCAGAAGAAGATATTCGCGTAAACTATTTCGCGAATGATTCTTCTTTTTCCGGGACGTCATCAACTCCTCACCAATTTTCAGTTTCAGTATATAGAACGGCTGCTGGATCACGCCAACACAAATCCCGTTACCGATATCCATGGAAATATAGTGAAGACCGATGCCATCGAGGCGATTGTCTTTGCTGTTACCTCGGCCAATCACAGCAACACGCGCAGAAACCCGTTGCCGTTTTACCTGCGGGCGCTGGCCATCCAGGAGTTTTCAAACAAGCTGAATATACCGGCCTATATTTATGGCATTGATGATGTAGGAAATCTTTCAAGCTTCGCCAGCTATACCATTAAACGGATTCGCCACGAGAGCGAAGGCATGCTGGATATAACACCTGCCAATACCATCGTCATCTGTTCAACGCCTGTATTGGAGATGTATAAATCGCTTGGCTTCACCATTCTTCCCGCTGAGCTCGTTGACAAAACATCGTGGAGACATAGCACGCCTTTACCTTGGGACATCGTAGAAAAGATTGCTGCCGATGACGCATGGGACACGAATCCTGCTATCTATAAGTATATGCATGCTTCGTCTTTCAACATCTGGAAGAAGTACAAGCTGGCATCCAAAGTACAATTGCTCTTTAAAGATCGTATGATCAGCGAAGATGGTGATATCACAGGCACACGCGATTACAACACCTACGTGCGCCAGATGGATACCATTGCTGAATTGAAATATACCGAGACTGCTCCTTATATCCGTGCTGGTCGTATAGGCGACATAGGTTGTGCCGTAGGATCGTGGATAAAACTGGCCTGTCAGGATGAACGCCTTCGTGAGTCAGACTTCTACGGTATAGAAGTCGCACGCCATCTGTTCGATATATGTCAGCAGCGCAAACATAACGGAGAGTTCAGAAATCCATTTGTGTTCTTCTCCCAACGCAATGCCGTAACGGGCCTGGTGTTTGATCGTGAGTCGATGAACACAATCCATACATCATCACTTACACACGAGATTGAATCGTACGGAAGTCGCCAGGATTTGCTGGCCTTCATTAAGAATCGTTACGATGAACTGACTCATGGAGGCGTCTGGGTAAACCGCGATGTAGTAGGACCGATAAATAAAGACATGCGTGTGCTCATGCAGTTGAACCGTGAAGACGGTATACACACTAACGTTGATAAGACATTCACCAGTCGTGAACAATTAGCAGAACATCTTAATACGTTTTCTACATACGGACGCTTCCTTCGCTTTGCCAAAGACTTCCGCAGGCACGAAGGGTATACATTGCACTATATTCTGAAGCAGATCAATGGTGACGAATATATAGAGCTATCGCTCGGTGACGCCTGTGAATTCATGAGTCGTAAAGACTATACCGACAACTGGGAAAGCGAAATGCACGAAACCTTCACGTTCTGGAGCATCGATGACTGGAAAGTAGAACTTGAAAAAGTCGGCTTCGTAATAGCACCAGAATCACAAGCCTATACCAACACCTGGATTGTCGACAATCGCCTGAAGGGAAAAGTAGAGCTATATATCGAACCGAACGGCAAGCTTGAAGCACTTCCTTACCCGGTTACAAATATGATTTTGATAGCGGAGAAACTTTAAATCCAATTGCACAGAGGTAACGAAGGAGACACAGCGCGACACATAGCTTAGTCTAAAAACAGAAACAAGCTTTGTGTAACTTCTTTTACTCTGCGTCCTTTGTGCAACCGGATTTTATACTCTCAGAATCTAAGGACACAAAGCATGCTTACGAATGAATCCCATTTTGCCTTGCAAGCCTTAAAATGTCTTCTCTGTACGCAGTCATATACCCGTGTTGCAGGTCGTTTACCAGTTCTTCGAGCGTATCTTTGTATAGTTCGGCAGGATAGCTGGAAAGATACCTGATGAGTTCGTGGATGGCATCTTCGTATTGGGCGAGCTCGACATACGCTATATATAGTCCCAGCGATGCAAGTTCAGACTTCGGGTTCAGCTGTGTTGCTTTTTTGAAATCCTCAAGGGCTAAAGTGTGGTCTCCCAGATCACCGTAGATACCGCCCCGAATCACATACACCTTATATATACTTTCGTTACCGGGATAACGATCTAATATTTTTGACAACACTCCAATGGAGTGGTCCAAATTTCCGCTGTCCCTAAGCTCAATGGCTAATTCGAACAAGCTCTCGATGGTCGGCATTCTCTGTCTGTAGCTGAATATTCAAATATATACGAATCTGTTGAATTTGCCAGTAGGGAATAAAGCCCAGAAAAATCCTTTGTATTTACTTTGTGCAACTCTATTTACCTCCGTGGCCTTTGTGCAACTGGATTTATAAACAGGCATAATAGAATTGCTATGTTCAGCGGGAAATTTCTGATATATTTGTGTTCCCCTCACGATTGGCAAATACAATAGAACACCTAACCACCTGACCTGCAATGAAAGCAGTATTCGTGCTGACATTTTCTCTTCTTCTTTTACAGAACACTTCATATGGATGTTTTAATGGCGGAACGGTCTGGAGGATGCATTGGTCGTCAGCAGAACGAAGGAACTTACTTCAAAGTCAGCTAGTGCTATACGCCAACGTGTAGCAGAAGGTAAACCGAAAGCGTATAACCTTGGTGCGATTTTCGGAGTTTTTATAGTTACCGCAGTTGATTTAATCATCTACTTGTTAAAAGAGAAGTAACAATTTTTAATACAGTATATATGAAAGTTTATAAAAACAATCTGGAAGGATTTAAGGAAATCAGGACAAAAATGTTGTTTATAATGATACCGGTGTTATTGATCATGTTAATAGGCGGCTTATGGTCAAACCTCATCGAGATTGGTAATGGTGACATTCATGCTACATCTTTTGTACCCGCGATACTGATAGTCGGAATATTTGTCTTTACGATTACACGTGGTCTTGCCAAACAACGAAAGATGTTTAAAAGCTATTTGTTAATAATCAAAGATGATGTTATTGAACGCGAACAGATAATGACACCAACAATATCATTAACGAAGGATATGATCACGGAGATTGTGAAGCATAAAAACGGAAACATTTTAATAAAAGGGCAGACCAGGCAAGACGTTATTATCGTGAGCACTCATATAGCCAATCGCGAAGCATTGGAATCTGACCTTCGTTCCTTCATGGAAATAAAGGAGCACCCAGGCAAAAGTATACTTGAAAAGATAGGGACACTGCTCTTAGCTCCTGCTTTGCTCGGCTTAATGGCAGCAATAATTTTTTCCTCGAACAAATATGTAGTGCTAATAAGCGCGGTTCTTGTAACAGTTACATTTGCGTGGAGTATATATGAGGTGTACACCAACAAGAATATAGACGACAAAAGCAAGCGAAGCATCTGGGGTATGGCTATTGCAATATTGGTATTCATTGCAATAGCTTATGTAAAGGTGGTTGGCTAAATAATAACAGCTTAATGATAGTTTTATGTTAGTACTTGTGAGTACTGAAACTAAATTCTGGGGCGGGATCGTTCTCCTTCTCATTGCAGCCCTCGGGTATCTTGCTAATAAAGTAACGCGCGGCTATACTATAGGCTACATGCAATACAACATCAACGGTAGTGTCAGGTCCGTGCTGATGTTTGTGCAGGGATTTGGTTCATTGATTCTGGCACTTATGCTGCCCAATAATTATTTGAATGACATTGATTCGCTTAAGAATCTGTATGAGGAAAACGAACTGTGGGTAGCTGTGTCAATATTTGTGCTGTTGTTTACTTTTATACTCTTGTTTGGGACACTATTTACCTTGGTTGTACGATTGACAGGAGCCAGTAAGACCGATTCGTAACGATCATGCACATGTATAAGGAAAAATCGAGAGTAAAAATAGCGCACGTATTCGTGATAGAGCGGCAGACTCACGTAGTCAGCGTTGGAGCTAAAGGAGTATCATGGTAATTTGTCTACTGTAAAGTAATTTATTGTAGTCGTAATGAGAGCTGAAACAAAATCGGACAGACTAAAAGACTCAATCTGGGTCATAAGCGTAATCGTATATATAGTATCATTGACACAGACAGCTATAGTATATAACGACTATGACGTGCAAAAAACACTTGGCTCTTTCTCAGCGCTATTTATGGGGGCCATCTCGTTCTTGGGCGGAGGCGTGTTGGAATGGTTAATTTGGCTTGCAAACCCACTATATATTTTTGCACTGTCTCTTTTCATCGGATTCAATCGTTCCAGCATTTTGATTGCGACAGTTGCATCTGCAATAGCACTATCATTCATAGCCTGGAATGATATACTCGCTGCAGAGAATGGGAGAAGAGCCGCCATCGTTGGTTTAAGTTCTGGTTATTGGCTTTGGGTGTCAAGTTTGTTGATATTGGCGATTGGAAGTATATTTTACTTTCGTAAAACGTTGAAAGTGTCGGTTAAATAAAATAGTAAAAAGTAAATTTATCGAATTTTGCAGAGGTTATTGAAATCTACGTTATTGAGGATAATAGTGTTTTTGGTATTCTTTTCAGGAATTGAATGTTGTGTTGAGAGAAAGGAAATGCAACCGCCCTTAAAATCTGTAACGATGCCAGAATCGTCAACTCTGGCGAATGAAGCAAGCTCATCGAGACATAGCGGATTGATATTCGCTAATGACAACGTTCAGATATTTGGTGACACCACTATAAGCAAAGAGAAATTTCATTCCGTATCAATAAAGTTTGAGCCTTATGTTTCATTCGATGACTTTCTGGTTGATAGTGTTGAAGCAGGAAAGAAGCCACTTGATTTTTCAACAAACAAAGAGGCTTATCAATTTAGGACACGAATTAGAGATGCTTATAATACAAATACAGCAAATTTTGCCGGGCACTATACCTTTGTGTCATGGGGATGCGGCTCGCCGTGTCAACAGGCGGCAATAGTGGATCGCAGAACAGGATATATATACAATGCGCCAGCGGCAGCACTTGGCTATGATTTTAGGGTGAATAGTAGAATGCTAATAGTCAATGTGCCGGATTCTCTTGGCTTCTATGTCGATTGTATTTATTGCAAACCGCAGATTTATGTTCTGGATGAAGACAGAAAAAGCTTCGTTGAGAGACGTCCCCGTTGACATTATATTGAACATTATTTCGTTGCTGATTGCTAATCATTTGATTATCAGTGGATACTCCAAACGTATCGATTAACATGTACAACGTAGTCCTCGCTATATATATTATAGAGTATATAATGTTATCCTAAATCATAGAAAAAATTACTCAGCCTGTTTAAGGTATATAGTATCAGGATGACCTGGTAAATAAATTGTCAATTGGGCGATCATTTTAGTATACTGGTCGTCTTTCATACTACCGTTCATCACGTTATTAGGTATTTCATATATATTTACCCACATGTTTATTTTACCCTAACCTGATAAACGTTGACCAAAATATGAGTACACTCTACTATCCTTACAGCCATTCCTTTACAGTTAACCTGCTATTGAATCGCCAGTTGCTATAAATCATCACGCCTTTATTAGTTAATAATAATACACTTCCATGTGTTTTAAGAGCCTTTTTGTGCCTATACGGGCACTGTGTCTAATACTGTTGCCACTGGTTTTCAGTTTGCAAGCGTTTGGTCTCGACAAAGATTCTACATCGGTTAACGCAGGTCAGGGACAACAAGCTGCATCGCTATACCGGATTTTTCCGGTAGGAACGGGGTATACAGAAAGCAATTTTTCGCTTCAGGCATCCGAAAGTGAACTAACACAAGCTTACCTGGAACAATATATAGGTAACGATGGTGAAGCCGCATTTACCCGCGAACAAGCCAAAGCTGCCATCGATAAACTTAATGAACTGGGAACATTCGTAACGTCATTGACAAGCGACAAACTGCACGAACTTCCAATAGGCTTCAAGAAAGTCATCAACAGCACTACAATTACCATCGCTATCAGCGAGGTAAAGTTTAAAGCCGGACATGCCGAGTTCACCGCATTTGCCAAACTCGATATACCACAGGAACCTCATGAACTATATTTCGGTCTCGAAGGCATCAAGCTTACATATGAGGGCGGTATAGTAGGCGATGCCAGGCTTGTTCTGCTTGGTGATATACCAATACGCTTCAATGGCGGAGCAAGTGTATTGATTCTCAAAGGAAGCAGCAATACAAAAGTCGCAGCTCCGGAGTCTAAAACCTATCTCAGTTTTGATTGTAATGGATTCAAGGAAGTAGGGCTTGCTGCTGATATAGAGTTTCCGCGAAGCCTGTTGATACCGGTTGATGCCAATGGCAAGCGTTACGAGAGTGCAGATAAACGCGTAAAGGGTTCGTTCACAACCGTGGTAACAGACTGGAATGATATACTCGTTGAATTTACCTTGCCTGATTTTGAAATGCCGCTGATCAAGGATATGCGCTTCAGCATTGAAACAGCGGTTCTTGACTTCAGTGACTTGCGCAATAGCCCTTCCGTTGTTTATCCCCAAGGTTATGAAGCGGAATACCTGGAAGCAGGTCATACGGAGTTGTGGCGCGGTGTATATGCCAAGAGTGTAAAGATTGTACTGCCGGAAGCATTTGAGGATAAGACTAACCCTGATAAAAGAATTTCATTCATCGGGGCAGATATGTTGATTGACAACAACGGCTTGACCGGATCCTTTACCGGAAAGAATTTATTGCCCATTGAGAAGGGCACTGCATCAGGCTGGAAACTATCAGTCGATGAAATGCAGATCAAGCTGGAAGCGAATAACCTTACTGGTGCATCCTTCAAAGGTATGCTCGGACTTCCCATTGCCGAGAAAGATACATTTGCCTATGAGGCTGTCATGATGCCTGACGAATACTTGTTGAAAGTAAGCGTACGGAACAAGTTTAGTTTTTCTGCGCTTAACGCTACCGTTGAGATCGATCCCAATTCATACGTTCAATTGAAACTTACTGATGACAAGTTCAGGCCCGAAGCGATGCTGCACGGTCGCATGAGTACGAAGGTTTCGAAGAACGAAGACGGTTCAAATGCCATGGGCGAATTTAAAGGTATAGAATTCAAGTCGCTTCACATCATGACCGAAACTCCCTATATAGAAGTAGAGTACTTCGGGTATAAAGGTGAATTGAAGTTTGCCAACTTCCCGGTGTCCATCAACGATATAGGACTCACAGCACAAAACGGTAAAGCGAAACTCGGCTTTAACCTCAAGCTCAACCTGATGTCAGGACAATTCGGAGCGACAACGCGTTTGGAAGTAAAAAGTAAATTAGAAAAGCGTGATGATGGAACACAATCGTGGAAGTACGATGGTATCGGTATAAGTGCGATACAGATCAAGGCAACCATCAGCGGAAGCCTGGAGATAGAAGGAGCGCTGAGTATACTTGATGATGATCCGATCTACGGAGATGGTATAGCCGGTAGGTTACAGGCTAAATTTATACCGGTAAAAGTAGAAGTAAAGGCGCAAGCCATGTTTGGTTCTACAACGTATCGTTATTGGTTTGTAGAAGGTTCTGTTTCGTATGGCGATGGAATACCGGTAGTCGGTCCGTTGCGCATACATGGTTTTGGTGGTGGCGCCTTCTATCATATGAAGCGTCATCCAAAAGGAGTAGAGGCAGGGTCTCCGTTAACAGTGATGGATTACGTTCCGGATGATAAAGTACATTTCGGCATCAAGGCTGCTGTACTCTTTAACGTAGCGACACGAAGCGTGGTAGATGGTGAAGCTTCTTTCGAGATAGGATTTACCAAGAGCTTTGGTATAAGCTATATCGGTTTCTTTGGTGATGCACGATTCATTGGTAAAATCCCGGGCACGGAAAATATTGAAGGCTTCGTTACGGAACAGCAGAGCAACTTTGCGAAGTACGAAGATGCGTTTGTAAAAGATAACCCGGTACTCGCACAAACATTAGAGACACTCAAGGTAAATGAACCTTCGAATGCTGCAGCTGCTTTACTGGGTGATGCCAAGAAGATGGGCGAGAGCGGAATGATCTCTGCACATGTAGGGATGATGATGGACTTTGCCAACAAAAGTTTTCACTCAACCTTCGATGTATATGTAAATGTAGCGGGCGGTTTGTTACGCGGTATAGGAAACAACAACCGTGCTGGCTGGTCGGTAATACACATCGACTCCGACAGCTGGTATATCTATATGGGTACTCCGGTTGATCGCATGGGTATTCAGTTTGGTATCGGAAGCTTTAGTGTGAAGACCGGTGGTTATTTCATGGCCGGTAGTAAAGTACTCGATTCACCACCGCCTCCAACCATTATAGCAGATATGTTAGGTGTTGAGATGGCCAAGCTCGACTATATGCGCGATGCCAATGCGCTGGAAGACGGAAGAGGTTTTGCCTTTGGAACGAACTTCTCGGTAGACACCGGTGAGATGCGTTCCTTTATACTATACGCGAGCTTCAAGGCAGGTGCAGGGTTCGATATCATGCTGCGCGATTATGGCGATGCACATTGCGCAGGACAAACTGAACCGATTGGTATAGGAGGCTGGTATGCCAACGGACAAGCCTATGCCTATATGCAGGGCGAGGTGGGTGTAAAGATCAAGATATTCGGCATGAACAAAAAGTTCTCCGTGTTGCGCGGAGGTTCTGCCGTACTCCTGCAGGCGCGCCTGCCAAATCCTACCATGTTCAAAGGATACCTCGCAGTGAAAGTAGATATACTTGGAGGATTGGTTAGCGGTAACTTCCGTTTGAAAGTCTCGTTGGGTAGCGACTGCGAAATTGTAAATGATTCAGGAAGCCCGCTGGCGTTAAATGTTATTGCTGATCTGAAACCGATCGACAAGGCAAAAGATGTTGATGTATTCGCAGCACCGCAGGCAGCCTTCAACATGCGCATGGAGCACCCGTTCTATGTGGAAGATGATCAGGGCAGCAAGTCATATAGAATAAAACTCGAAGAATTCACCGTAACAGACAACGGTACGGCTATACCTGGCAAACTGGTATGGAACAACAACCGCGACCTCGTTACTTTCTATTCAACCGAAACCCTGCCACCGCACAAAGAACTGAAGGCTGTAGTGAAAGTAAGCTTTGAATTACAGCAGGGCAGTACCTGGCAGCCGGTATACGAGGAAGGTAAAAAAGCTCTTGAGTTTAAAGAGATAACCTTTACCACGGGCGATGCTCCGGATAATATACCATTGTCCAATATCGAGTATGCATACCCGGTGGTCGATCAAAAGAATTACTATCGTGATGAAAGCAGGGAAGGGTATATCCAGTTAAAGCGCGGCCAGTCTTATCTCTTCTCGGATGCATGGCGTTATGAGATCGGCACCGGTAAATCCGGGCAAGCAGCCAAGAAGCAGGAGGTAGTATATAACGCTGCTGAAAAACGTATTGACTTTACACTTGATGCACTTGATCTGAATGCTGCCTATACAATCGGTATGCTGGCGACACCGCGTGATGCCTCATCAGCGCAGCAGGGAGCCGTGGAGCAGGTGATCCGGAATGATGCAGGTGATCTCACTGTTCGCCAAAACCAGGCATCAGACGTGCAGCAAACCGAGCTGGGTAAAAGTCTGATTGAATATACATTCCATACCAGCAGACACGCACTATATAGTGACAAGATCAAGAGTATAACGATCGTACAACCGTTGATCGGAAAGATCTCTTCGGATGTGATCAGCCTGCAACCACAAGTGGCGAACTATGAAGGATTTGATATACCGGAGCTGATCGGTACACAATATAGCGGTCGTCAGCCTTTGTCAACCGTAGCAGCGCTTCCGGAGGATGCTTACTACAAACAAGATATATACCCGTTGTTATACCGCGAGTACCCGGTAGCGAACGAGATCAGGTTGCACCGCGATACAGCAGCACTTGGATTCTACCCCGCACGGGCGTTGCCGATCATGTCGCTATACCAGATGCAGGCCGAACTTTCGGAGCCGGGTGGCATTACCACCACACGTGTTCCCTATATATATAATCTGCCGGATGTATATCACCAGGATTTCATCGATCTGCAAACACAGGTAGTGAATACATTCCTGGGTACGGAACAACAGAACCGGTATGCTGCCATTATCATGGGCGGCTATCCGATGATCCGTGCCGGCAATTACCCGGTGAAGTTCCAATATATACTTCCGAATGGAAAACGCGGTTCTTCAGCCATATTCATTTATACTAATCCGATCCGATAAGACATCATGAAAAACGATCGTCTCTATATAATTGTCACGTTGTTCCTGTTATGTTGTACCGTCACCACCGGGTATAGCCAGCGCACCAATTTCGTAAAGGCTCTCGGACGTGCACAGAAAAAACAGATTCTGATCCGTTGGGCCGTAAACCAGCCACGTGCGTGGAAGTTGTCCAATCAACATGGCTTTGAAGTGGTCCGCTATACCGTTATCCGCGACAGCGTTATTCTGAGCAAGCCCGAACGCAAATATATAGGTATCATTAAACCGGCAGAGCAAAGTCAGTGGATCGTGCCGGCCAACAGCAACGAATACGCAGCCATTATAGCGCAGGCGTTGTATGGCGAAAGCTTTGAAGTAAGCAGTACCGATAAGGAAAGTATATTATCGTCCATCAATAAAGCGCAGGAACTGGAACAACGTTTTGCACTTTCTCTTTACGCGGCTGATCAGAATTTTGCCATGGCACAACTCGCAGGCTGGGGGTTGACAGACACGGATGTAAAGGAGAATGAAAAATACCTGTACCGGATCAAATCGAAAGTACCTTCAGGGCAGCTGGCAATCGATTCAGCAGCCGTATTTATAGGGCTCAAAGATTACAAGCCGCTGCCGGAGCCAACAGAAGTTGCCGCACAATTCAGTGATAAAACCGCTGTGATCAGCTGGGACTATAATTCGCTGAAAGATTATTACAACGCATACTATATCGAGCGTTCATCAGACGGAAAGAACTTTTACAGAATTACCGAACGTCCCATCATGCAAATGAGTGAGAGTGATGCAGCACGACCTACCGGCAGAATTCACTATGTAGATGCACTCGGCATGAACGATGTTACATACTACTATCGTGTGCGGGGTATAACCTCCTTCAGTGAGTTAGGTCCGCCCTCTGCAAAAGTATCCGGAGTTGGTCAGAAGATATTGGAGTATGTTCCGCACATCACGAAGGCCGTTGTAAATGAAGCCGGTGAAATGGAACTCGGCTGGTCGTTCGAGCGTGCCGGTAATGGATTGATCCGCGGGTTCACGCTGAGTCTGTCTCAAAGTGAAGCAGGTCCCTATATACCGGTGGTACAAAATATACCGGCTGGCCAGCGCACCGTTCGTTATAACAAACTCTTCCCGACCAATTACTTTACAATCACAGCCGATGCTGTGAATGGCGCGTCACGAACATCGATGTCGGTACTGGTGCAGCCGGTGGATAGTATACCGCCACAGGCTCCGCAGGGTGTGAAAGCTATAATCGATTCACTGGGGGTTGCTACCATCAGCTGGACACCGAATACAGAGAAAGATATATATGGGTATAAGATATTCCGTACGTATGTAAAAGGAGCGGAGCCTACACCGCTTACGGATACCGTATATACCGGAACAACCTTTACAGACAGCGTGAGCATGCGCATTACCAATCGCAAGGTATACTATACCGTTACGGCATTAGACCAGCGCTATAATCAATCTGCATTCACAACACCGGTTGCTGCGATTAAACCAGACATTGTTCCACCAACCAGTCCGCTGTTTACGAAATGTGAGCTGAGTGGAAATGCGGTGCTGTTGCGCTGGTCCGACAGTCATGACGATGATATAGCCTCGCATACGATCTATAGAAAAGCGCAGGAAGAAAAAGACTGGAAACGCATCAGGCAATTCGGAGCGCATACTACGGGCGAATATAGAGATGCCGATGTGACCGGTGGTATTGTCTATACCTATACTCTGGTAGCGGGCGATTCCAGCGGACTGGAATCCAAACCATCTGCACCTGTAAGTATAAAAGTAATTCGCAGGCCGGGCGATCTCACGGTAAATGCCTTTGATGTATATATAGACCGGCAGAATCGCTACATCGAATTGTTCTGGCGCGATACGCAGGATAATGTGGAAGAGTATCAGTTATACAAAGCTGAGAAAGGATCGCCTGCTACACTCTGGCGTGTGTTGAAGCATGAAGAGAAGCGCACGGTGGATGAGAAGCTCACAGTAAACACCGAGTATAGCTATGGTATACGCGTGGTTACCCGGAAGGGGGAAGTGAGCAAGATAAAATGGTTGGAGGTTAAATATTAGTACGCACTATTTCGTAAGGATCTATGAAAAGACTTTTACAATTCTGTTTGTTTTTAGTTTTTTATCAGGCTGCCGCACAGACAGACTTCTCGAATGAGTATATGATCACCGTATCGGGCGGAGTATATTATGGAGGCGACCTGAGTGCAGGCTGTGGAAGCCGTTACGAAGTTATCCTGGAATTTGAAGATGGCTCAACACAGACCATTGTCAGCAACGGGCACGGTGGTGGCGGTACGGTTTCATTCTATCGCAAGTATTCTTTCCGAAGCGATAATCGTGTAAGACGTGTTATTGCATTTGGTAAAGCACACCGGCAAAGTCCACGATACCGCTCGTGCGGGTATAGAAGAATTGATGAGGGAAATATATACCTGCCACTTGATCTGAATGCAGATTATCCCTGCGTGAACAGACTATACCGGAATGTTTTCAGAGGTTTCAATAGCAGTGATATTACGATCGATATACAACCGGTAGCGCATCGCCTGACCACAACGCTGTCGATGCCGAACAATGCCACCAACCGGAGAAGAACGTCATACGCAATAGATGCTATATTTACCACCGGTAGTGATCGTGTAGTTTCCGGATACCTTGATTCATGGGCGCGCGGCACTGCAGTGAACCGAAGAGATTCTATTGTATTGCTGAAATCTGATGTACGTTCGGTATTATTGACTACGGCAGGTCAAACGGTTAACGGTCGTATCATTCGTAATTTCAATACGTCAAACACGTTTACTCTCCCAGCTTTTACCGATAGGCTCGATGTTACCTTCCCGTTCAACCTTTTTCCGGATGCACCTGCGGGTAGCCTTCGCGTTGAGTACCGGAAGATAAAATTCCCGCTGAAGTATGGACCGAACACATCCTATATATTGCCGTCGGATACAAGTAATCGGGTTGTGTTACTCGGTCCGCGCGGAAACCCGGCTTCGTTCTATCATTGGGTATATAGCTTCGATGGTGTAAACTGGACAAATCTCCCGGCCAGGTTCCAGGGACAACACCGACTGAATATATGCGGGTATGATATTCTGGGAAATGAATTCTGGAGGTATCATAGCAATAATATATTCTTCAAAATCATAGTAGATTGTAACGGAGGTGAATCGGAAACGCTTACACTCTCCGCACGACTTTCGACACCCAATATAGTTTCCGTTATACCATACCCGGATCGTTGCTATGATAAACCGCAGGACGGATCATTCAAAGTAATTTTCGACAGGCCTCTGCACGTGAGTGAAGCCGGAGAACCCGAGCGTCTTACGATCCTGGTGACGGATGCTGCTGATAATACCGTAACGATTGATCAGCTTATTGATGTTACACTTGAATCTGATAATAGTTTTACCTGGCCACGCAGATTGTTCTCTGACAGAAATTACCAGATCCGGTTGCTCGGTAAATTTAAAGAGGTTCCTACCTTCAGTGATAATCCGGTAAACCATGCACGCAACGTTGAGTTGACCCGGCCGCGCGCCATCACATCCACGCTTACACCCGAGGCAGTTCATTGTCATAATGGGGGCGATGGAAAAATTCATCTCACAGCCGATGGTGGTGTTGGTAACTATCGCTTTCAATATTTACCGGCAGGTGCTACCGATTCAGTACTGGTAACGTTTAGTGATGCGGCAACGCATACGCTGGAATTCCTTCGCTATGGTATATATGGCTTTAAAGTAATGGATGGCAACCAGTGTATGGATGCTGCGCGCGCTAAAGCAGTACTCGTAAATCAACCGACCGATTCGCTGCACATCGGATTTTCAAAAACAACGGATCCGCGTGCCTATCACTATACAGACGGGTATATAGAAACGATATTGGTGGGAGGTACACCGTTTCCGGATCAAAGCTATACCGTGCAATGGTTCGATCCGGTTAACCTGCTGCCTGATTCACTCTACAACAACGCTCCGTTAGGACAAGGCTTTCAGGCGAACATCGACAGCCTCGGTGACGGGCGTTATCTGTTACACGCATACGACAGTCAATATAGTTTGGCACATCCCGACCATCGTAAAGGTTGTATGGTGGTGAGCGATACATTTCGTCTTATTGAGCCACCGCCCATCGTAGTGTCGATAGCCGAGTGGCATTTCGTAAGCTGCCATGGTTATGATGATGGCGAACTGGTTGCGCATGCCAAAGGAGGTGTGCCCTATACCAGTGATCTTCCGTATCGCTACGAATGGCTGAAAGATGTAAGCGGAACACCGCAGCCGATCACACAACAAGATAGTATAGCTACGCAGCTACGTACCGGTATATACCGCGTTCGCATCCGCGATAAGAATAATATAGCGAAGTTATCCGATCCGTTCCTGTTGGTAGAGCCGGATGTGCTGACGGCTGCAGTAACTACAACTCCGATCAGTTGCAGCTCCGGAACCGATGGTACCGCGCAGGTTACTTCTGCCGGTGGAACATTGCCCTATACCTATAGCTGGTCGGATGGAGCCACTACTGCATTGAATATAAACCTGATCGAAGGCCGTTACTTTGTATTGGTGAAAGACGTTCGTGGTTGTACGGCTACCGCGAATGGAAGTGTAGTATCGCCTTCACCTTTGCAGGTAGATAGTTTGCTTACCAATCCGCAATGCTTTGGTTATGATAATGGAAGTATAGATATAACGGTAATCCAGGGAACACCTCCTTACCGGTATAGCTGGAGCAATGGCGCAGTGACAGAGGATATAGATGAATTGCCCGCAGGTGTCTATACGGTGAGAATTACGGATGATAATGATTGCGTAAACTATAGAAGGTATGAGTTGATCGATCCGGCCCCGGTACAAGTTGATCTGGGTAAAGATCGCACCTTGTGTACCGACCAGGTATATATAGCCCATGCAACCATCGATGATCCCGCGGCCCAATATCAATGGAGTGGTCCGAATGGATTTACGGCACAAACCAGTACAGTCACTATTTCAGAAGAAGGAACCTATACCGTGCACGTAGTAGACTCACACGAATGTCGCGGTGAAGATGCCATCACGGTCAGACGTATACAGGTGACTATAGGCTCGGAGTTTATTGTTACTACGCAGGCGTTTAAAGATAAAACGGTAACACTGGTTAACATCAGCGACCCGCAACCCGATAGTGTGGAGTGGTGGGCTTCCCAGAGTGATGTTCGGTTTACATCGTCTCTTATCAACAAAGCTGAACTGACCTTTGCAGATACCGGCACCTATACCATTTACATGCGCGCATACCGACAGGGTTGTGAGAAAGATTTTTCAAAGCCAATTGTAGTAGTGGCCGGTACATTTGATGAGAACGTCAAAGACGAGTCTCCTTTCCTGGAAGAGTTTACGGTTTTTCCGAATCCTTCTGACGGTAAATTTTCGGCCATCATCGGGTTGCGCGAACAAACTCCGATTCGCATACGCATGATCTCGGTGGCAAGCAATGTTATTGTCGATGATCGCGAAGCACTGGGTAGTCAGCGTTACGAACTGCCATACGATCTGAACCTCGCATCAGGAGTATATTTCCTATTGCTCGAAACGGCCAAAGGTAACTATATACTTCGCGTAACGATCTACTAGTAAATTTTTCTGTCGATGAACTGGAAGCACATGCTATATATATCGAAAATCGTTAACGCTGTCCCGGATATTTTCAGCAGGAAAAAACTTGCTGAAGGTATATTCCTGCTATTACTGGTGGTTTGCCAGACTGCGTGGGCACAATTCCCCGTACAGGTAAATACGCAGCTGCGTCCGCCGTATACACTTCAGCTGAGTGAATATTATGCAACGGGCCGTGAGAAGCTCGTGGTGATCCTTACCAACCGCGACCTGAACAAACCGGTTGTCAATGTAAAGCTGCGGATGATTATTGAAAGTCAGACCGTACAACTTCGAACCCGGACGTTTGCAGATGTACCCGTAATAGCATTGGATGCCGGTGTACCCGTGCGCCTGTCGCTGGCTGATCTTGCTCCTTATTTCAATCCTGAAAATCTCGATTTCTCCGGCATCACGCGACAGCAGTATATGCAGCAGGCTCGCTTGCCCGAGGGATTTTATCAATTCTGTTTCGAGGCGATTGAAGTCTCATCTTCCCAAGTAGCCAGTGCAAAAGGATGTGCTATGGCATGGATCAGCCTGAGCGATCCTCCGTTACTAAATGTACCGCGCAAAGGTGAAGCAATTGCCTATAAAGAACCGCAGAACATAATCTTCCAGTGGACACCGCGCCATTTGAATTCTCCCAACTCTGCTTTTCAAACCGAGTATGATTTCCAGTTGGTGGAATTATGGGACACGTCACTCGCTCCGGAAATTGTTTTCCAATCGGCCGCCCCGCTATATGAGGCAACAACACGTTCTACTACATTGCTATATGGTCCATCACAACCTTTACTCATTGTAGGTAAACGTTACGGCTGGCGCGTACGTGCTCATGCACGCAGTGGCGTGGAAGAGGTGGATGTATTCCGCAACCAGGGCTATAGCGAAATATACTGGTTCACGTACCAGGACACATGTCCACCGCCCGGAGGTATAGCGGCCACGCCCGGTACATTTGGTAATCTTGAATTTAACTGGGCTGTCGATCGCAATCATCGTTCCTATATAGTTACCTATAGACAAAAAGGTAAAGATGATGGCGCATGGTTCGATCAGAAAACCGAGCAGGCGATGGCACTGGTATACGATATGCAACCCGGCCAGGTATACGAATATCGTGTCGGTGCATTCTGTAATACCGATCAGCCAACGTTCAGCGAAGTAAAGACCGTTGAAGTGCCGGCAAGAACTTCCGAGACCTTCGTCAACTGTAGTATTGTTCCGGATCCGGATATATCAAACAAGCAGGCTATACAAAATCTGAAAGTGGGTGATGTATTTCGTGCCGGAGATTTCCCGGTAAAGATTCAGGAGGTAAGCGGCACTGGTACATTTAGCGGTAAGGGATATGTTATGGTTCCGTTCCTGGGGAAAGCCAAGGTAAGTGTAACGTTTAGCGGTATACAGGTAAATACGGGTTATCAACTTATTGCAGGGGAAGTTGTAACAAAATACGGAGCGAAAGGCGAAGGGATAAAAGATATAGATGAGACACTCGATCAGTTCCGCGGATACGAAGGACTCGTGTCACGACTGAAAGGACTCACCGTTACGATGGACTCTGCAGCATTGAAGAGTGTTACAGATAAAGTTGTAAAGGAAGCGAACGAGGAACTACCGGCTGAACTCGCCAGTGAAATTCGTCAGGATGTTACTCAATTGAAAGAAGCTAAACAGGCCTACGATAAAGCGAATGCAGCCTATACCTCAGCAACATCGCCGGAAGAAAAAGAAGCCGCGAAGCAGAAACGCGATGAAGCAGAAAAAACATTCAAAGATATTCAGCAGAAGTTTGAAGGGAAAGCTACTGACGCGATTGATAGTGTAGCCTATACGATAGATTTTGCACAGGCAGATAATGCTATATATGGTTTTGATCGCCTGCAATACAGACCGTATCATGAATCGAACTATGATACCAAGCAACGCGGTAAGATGCTATACTATATTCCGTGGAAGGCTGTAGCCACCGGATCTTTTGATGTCGTAAAAGCATATTCTGCGCAGCAGGGGAGTCCGTTACCGCAAGACCTCATATTCCGTTCTACAGCGGGATCGCTACAGGCTCAGCGTGGTGCAAATCCGCAGGAAGTCAATGTACGCGTGCATGGTTATGGCGCAGGAGAGAAGAATGAAGTTATAGCCTATATCCGAAAGACCGGTGCAGATGGTAAGGAAATACTCACGGAAGCCGGTAGTCTGAATGTTGTCAGCTACAACAAGGTTATTCGCAAGCTTGTGCTGGTGCCGGTAAATACGACAACGCTCGATGTATCAACGACAGAGATACAATCGCAGCTCAACGCTATCTATGGTAAGGCAGTGGTGCAATGGCAGGTGCAGAAAGACCAGCCGTTTACAAGTGCATACGATGCGGACAACAACGGATTGGACGATGGCGACAGCGAGTTCCTGTCCAATTATACCGCGGAGATGGAAACGCTCATCAGCGAGTACGAAGCGAAGAAAGTACTCGAAGATGATACATACTATCTCTTCCTGGTATCTGGTTCGGAGAGCAAGACCAAATCAGGCTATATGCCTCGTAAGAAAACCGCCTGGTTCATCTTCATGGATTTGGCAAGAGGACAGTCTCTTGTAAAAACGATAGCACACGAATTAGGACACGGAGCCTTCCGACTCGAGCACACCTATAAAACATATGCTTCGCTTGCATCAGGCACAACGAATAACCTGATGGATATTCATCCTGATGGTATAGCATTGCATAAGTATCAATGGGATCTGATACACGATCCTGCGTTAGTCATTCCTATACTGGAGAATGATGAAGATGGTGAATTGGTAGCACAGGTAATACAATGTTTAACAGGAGCGAGTCTTGATTTTGCAATGTACTATACCGCCACGTGGATTTCGATGCAGTTCGATGATGCTATAGCAGATGCAGATAAACCTGCCTTCGCGAACTTCTCGGGTGTTACAGGCTATAAAGATTTTAGTGCTGCAGAAGCCGGTATGTCAGCCGGTATATCTTGCGTAGCTGCCAACTTACCTCCGTTTTTATCAGCCAACGCTGGTAGAAAAATAGCAGCAGGATTAGCAGGATTAGGCGGGGCAGCAACGGGCTTTGCTACAGAAACAGTCAAGCAATACCAAATCTCTTATAGCCAAATAAAGCAGCAGGGAATTGATCCTGGCATGACCGATGTGATAAAGAAGATCGATTGGGAGCCGATCATTCGAAACTCTGCCGTACATGGATTGATCTCGGGTACTGCAACCTGGATTGCCGCCAATCCAAAGTATAAAAAGCTGTTGGACAAAATTGAGCAAAAGCTGGGTATAACGGATTGGGTCAAGGACAAACAGCGATTGATCGATTACCTTACGGGTGCGTCTTCCGGAGTTATGACCCGGGAGATGATGAAGAAAAAGATGCCGGTAGCATTTATGGAAGCCCTGAAGAAATTTGGAAAGACAGAAGATCAGATTCTCACAGATTTCATGACCTATCACAACGGCAGGGCTGGGCAAAATTTCTTAAATGATCTGAACTATTATCTTCTTGAAAAGAACACTTACAAGTTAACACATGAAGAAGCCTTTGCTTTGTGGGGATATACAACGAAGTTTTTCTATAGAGAACTGAATGACAATCTCAGGAAAGGTATAAATGCCGATAAGACAGAGGAAATTACAGCGCTGATAAACAATGCGCTGAAGAAATTACCAAACTATAGCGGACCCCGGGTGTATAGAGGGATTGTGATAGAGCAACCTGCATTGCAGGCTTTTCTTAAGGATTATAAATTGGGAAGTGCCAAGGTATGGAATGATTTTACCTCTTGTGGTGGTTCGATGAGTGCATCATTCAGTGGTCGCGCTGAAGTGAATGTTATATTTGAAATTGCACATACTACCGGGAAAGAAATATCGGACTTAGCAGACGGTGTTATGTATGGAAAGATGCCAAGACCGGAGATATTGATCAAAGCCGGGAGTCAATTTAAGGCAATTGCAGATCCGTTTTTTGATCAGTCATTGCAGAAGTGGATAATTAAAGTTCAGCAAATTCTATAGTATATGGAGTTATCGGAGGCTAAACAATTTTTTAAAGACAGACTCAGGCTTGCGTTGAGCGATGAGCGGCAGCCTGTGCCAGATATACTTGAAGCAGACAAAGTATATGAGTCTATATATTATCGGGAAGCACAACGCGGTTGTCGAGACCTCCGGTATAAACTGGTGAAGGATTCAAACGATCGTTTTGTTTTGGATTACTATTTAAAAACAGATGATTACGCTACGCATAAACGAATTGATGCAGATGGTAATTTAATAGAGTTGGAAAATTTTGAAGGCCAGTTTGGGTGGCCGGTATACGAAGATAAAGATGCGACAGAAAAAGAGCATCAGCGAATCAGGGCGCATAACCAGATGGTGTATACCATTCTAAAAGAAAAAGGATTTGAAAAGTAATCGCACCGTGAAAAGATATATCGTTATAGTTCTGGTGTTGTCGGGAGCTGTATGTTATGCACAGCAAAACATACAGGTTTATTTTGCCGCCATTGCTCAACAACAACCCACAAGCCCCTTCACGTTCGATCCGGCAGTAGGAGAGAACCGCTATATACAGGCATTGTCACCTTATCTGGCTGATACGGTGGTGACCGTGCGTTCAGAAGCATATCTTTTAGTAAGTCGCCTGGGACAGAGCAGTAAACAAGCTAAGGTTCGGAAAGAAGTGGTAAGGATACTTTTGAAAGGCTGGCGCGATAAAGATACGGGTGTAAACGGGCGGGTAGCCAATGTGTTGTTAAAATTTAATAAAGATGATTTTGATAAGACAGCATTGGAAGATATCCGGTCACTGAATGGTACAGCAAAAGCTTATACCGGCAGACTTTTCAAACTTATTGGAAAGCTCGATATGCGTGATCAGATCAATACCATCAGAGCACAGACACAGAATCAGCAAAGTCCGTTGTCCAGACAGGATGTGTGGTTGGCTTATGTCGCGATGGCGAGAATGGGCGATGCGCTGTCTGAACAAACCGTTATGGATAAGGCGAACAAGCTGGGCTCGAATGATGATACCATATATGAATTGTATCCTGACCTGGTATATATAGGTTCGCGCACAACGATCGACTTCCTGGTAAAGGAATTATACAGCGAAGAGAACAATTGCTCGTCTCCGGATGCTGAGTCTGACCGACCTATCAACTGTGCGTATCGCATTATGGAGATGCTGGCACCTGTTATAAAAGATTATCCGGTAGCCATAAGTAAGAGTGGTGATCTGGTGGAGAAAGATTATCCGAAGGCATTGGCAACAATCCGTGGTTGGTTTAATGAAAGCAACGGCAATTATACTATCGTGAATCATTGATAACACGTGTGCGCTATATGAAGAATATTTTTACGAATACAGGTTGGCGTAACATAACGATGCAGGTGTTTTTCCTGTTTGCTGCATTTGGTCTATATGCGTGCTTCCAGGAGGAGACTATACCCGTAGCGATTGATTTTTCCTATACAATCGGGAATGAAAATTATACTACACCGGCTCGCATCAGTATCACCAATAACACCACCGGTGCTGAAAAGTATCAGTGGACATTTGAAGGAGGACAACCTGCTACATCTTCGTTGCGTGACCCGGGTATTATTACGTTTACCGAAGCGGGTGCACATACCATTACTCTCGAAGCATGGAGTGAAGATGATCGCCAAAGCAAAACGATTTCCATTACTATATATGATGGTGTGATACCGGATTTCTCTGCAGAGGTATTGACGAATAATATATCTCCGGTAACCGTGCGCATTACCAACAAGACCAATGGCGGAACGGGCTTTCGCTGGGTATTTGAACAGGGTACTCCCGCGGAATATACCGGGCAGAATCCGCCGGACATTCAATTCACAGAGCCGGGCGATCATCGCATTATCCTCATTGTAGAGAATGGTCCCGCAGTGGATTCTCTGATACAAACTATATCGGTGACTGAAGCGCTGGTTCCCGCGTTTGAAATCATCCCTGATTTTGAAGATGATGATTATGAAGCCCCGTTGCGCGCAACGTTACAGAACAACACGGTAGGAGGATTGCAATGGCAATGGTCGTCTACCGGTGGACAGATCAGCAATAAGACAATACAACAACCAAGTATATATTTCTCGCAACCTGGTACCTATAGCATTACGCTGCAGGCATCAAACGGTAAAGAAACAAAGACGATTACAAGAGAGATCGTTGTAAAGCCCAATACAGGTCTTCGCACACTTACGGATATCAAATTAGGAATCAATACGGCTCATGCTACCATCGGCAGTTATTATTCTACCACACTGCGCAGGGTTCTGGGTAAGAACGATCCCGATTCATTGTTCCAGTATGTAGATATAGTATACTTCGGTCTAAACGCCACATTTGCGTTCAATAAATTTACATCACCGGATTCCGTTGAGGAGTATACCTTTGAGGCTATACCACAGCCACAGGTAACACACTTCATCAACTCTCTCGATAAGTGTGCTTGTGGAATTACATGGTCGGAAAGTGATTTCGATCAGATGACGACCGATGCACCTTTACAGTCAATGAACATAACCTCAACTGCCAAAGGATTGCAGCCTTTTGACGATGTAACGGTGCCGCGCATTGTTCTGTTCAAGACCCAGGACAATCGGAAAGGTGCAATCAAGATCAAGTCCTATCATCGCGATGGCTTGCAGTACTATATACTGATGGATATTAAAGTTCAGAAAAAATGAATCCTCTCTACATGTACCGTTGCCTGTTAGTTCTTTTTATACTAACAATAGGATCAATGTCGTATGGGCAGTCCATTCGGCTCGACAACCTGCGTGATCAGTTTGGCAAAGGCAAGCCGTTCAAACTCAATGGTGCTTTGTCCGCCAATGGTATATATTATAACGGAAATGGAGGATACGGTCGCGATCCCTTTTCATATTTTGTGAACGGTAGCATGAACCTGAATCTCTATGGATTGGTGAACCTGCCGTTTTCATTTACGCTCACAAGTTTTGGCAGCAATTATTCTTACCCGGTGCCACCGAATCGGTTAAGTATACATCCGTCCTATAAAACGGTAACAGCCCATATCGGAAATATAGCAGCAACGTATTCTCCCTATACGCTGAACGGTTATTTGTTTACCGGAGCCGGTGTCGATGTTGAGCCGAAGGACAGCGGACTAAAAGTAAGTGGTATATATGGACGCTTGCAGAAGGCTGTTGAATATGACACTGCCAATCGCATAACACCTGCTGCGTATGAGCGCATGGGGTGGGGGAGCAAGATCGAATATCAAAAGAATAATTATCGCCTGGGCATGATTGCATTTCACGCGTGGGATGATGTGAACTCGATTCAGAACAAGCCTGATAGTTTGCAGATATACCCGATGGCCAACACGGTACTTAGTGTAAATGCCGGCACACGCCTATGGCAGCACATGGATATAGCGGTAGAGTATGCTACCAGTGCCGTAACAGAGGATGTGCGTGCAGAGCATGCCGAGAGCAATAACCTCTTCGGACGCATGCTCAATAATAAGGAATCAACCGGTTATTTTCACGCCATCAAATCATCGCTGCAGTATACATTTACCAGCACAATACTCGGTGTTGGCTACGAGCGCATTGATCCCGGTTACAGAACGCTCGGAGCCTATTACCTCAATAACGATTTGGAAAATATGACGGTAAATGCAGCGCAACCACTGTTCAAGAGTAAGGTTCAACTCGCGATGAACATGGGTTTTCAGCGCGACAATCTTGATCATGCAAAGTCGGGGTCATCAACCCGATTTATAGGCTCCGTAAATGTATCGTATACGCCTTCCGATAAACTCACGTCTGCATTCACCTATTCAAACTTTCAGACCTTTATGCGTATCCGTCCGCAGTTTCTGAATATAAACCGATTGGACAATTTCCAGAATCTCGATACGCTGGATTATACGCAAGTGTCGCAGAACGCAACGGCATCAGCCAGCTATATGTTCGCACAGTCAGATGATGAAATGAAAGGCATCAGTGTTGATCTCAGTTTCCAGGAGACAGCCGATGAGCAGGGTGGTGTCGTACGAAACGGAAACCTGTCTCAATTCTACAATGCATCGGTCTTATATACTTTATCGCGGATGACGGCAGGACGAAATTTCTCAGCCGGATTTAACGTGTCCTATAATACAATCGGTCGCGATGACTTTATTACGTTAGGACCCATCGCCAGTATAAGTGCCAGTATATTTCAAAAACGAATTACCACCGGAGCTAATCTGTCCTATAACGCCAGTCGCACAGCAACCGAATGGGACAATCATGTCTTCAATGTGCGATGCCACGCGGTATATAAAGTACAACGTAAGCATACTTTTAACCTGAACGTACTTAATCAATGGCGAAGCACCAGCGAAGCAAGTACGAACGATGTTACGGTTACGGTGGGGTATAATTTTATATTTGGGAGTTGAGTTAATGACGATGTTTATTTTACCTTGTTGAAGCACAAAGACGTGACGCGATGCTTGTGTCCTGACTTTGACGGGGTAGTCGTTATTCATAATACTCAAACGCATCAATAATGTCGAGGTATACACCATCGAATCCGGCAGTGAGAATTTTGTTCAGATAAGAGTCGCTGTTCTTATATATGATGTTCTGCCAGTCTGCTTCCCAATATTTTACTTTATAGTTTCCGGGCCAGTCGGGATTCTCTGCGTCCATCCAGGAGGGCTTGGTGTTGCTCCAGGCACTTTGCCAATAGTAGCGATAGTCTTCTGCTTCGCCAATCGACATATACGCAACTACTTTTCGTGTGCCGCCACCGTTCTTCGTTTTCAGTTGAGTGATTTCGTCAGCAGTAAAGGAAGTGCCATCGTGAAAGAACAAGTCAATGATCAGGACATCGTATCGCGTGTTTTTCAACGCCTGTAAAAAGTCAGCGCGCGAAGTATAGTTATCCGGGTTGAGCAGGTAGAGAAAGTTTTTGGCATCGGCTAACGAACTGACATTACCGTCATGAGCCAGATATGGTTCGCTTGCCGGAATAATATCGAGCTCACGATGTTCAGCCGCATACGATATGTATCCATAACTGTTGTTGGTAGTATACGAAGCCGACTTCTTGCTATCGGTAGAACAATAGTCTGTAATGAGAATCGTGTTTCCGCTGTTATGTGACCGGTCGAGAAAAGCTTTCAGGTAACTCGTAGCACTGGAAGGAGTCGCTACATCATCCTGGTCGTAGCCATATAAGAAGTCTTCCTGACCGTGAGCGTCAATTGCATCGAGATAGGCCGTGTGAAGGGCGCCATCCTCTTCACCATTTTGTGTAATGAGTTCAATTCCATTCTGTGGGATGATCGCGAAACCAGCCGAAGTACTTTTAGCTTTGGCGCTGATGTTAATCACCAGCTTGCGCATCTCTTCTTTATAGTCAACTGCAGCCGGTGCAGAGTCATCATCATCCGATGAACATGCAGAAGCCAGCGCCATAGCGACAACAAATGAATATCGTGTAATTTTCATAAGGGGATTTACAATTCGAAATATAGGACTAAGCGAAACTAAAACGACCAGTACAACAATTAATTATTCGCCCTGTATTTTATTTTAAATCGGTATATCTTAACACAGATATATACCTGTTTCGTTAGATATATACTTAGTGCGGAACAATATGGGGTATAAAAAAACGCCAACAACGAAACCATACTATAGATATATATAACAGCAACTACCAATAACCGACAATAATCGGCAATTAACGGATAACGATTAACGGTTAACTAATCACGATTAACGATTAACAACGAACGTCCCCCCAGCTGGCGGTTTCCAAAAACAGAAACCAGTAGCCAGAAACCAGTAGCCAGAAACCAGCAGCCATAAAAAAGGATGCACAAGCAAGCCCATGCATCCCTGAAGCGTCAAAGCAACGCCTGAATGTTATTCTCCACTCATCTTGCCGGAAACACGTGCAGCGTATGCAGCGAGTTTGCCAACTTCCTGGTCGATCATCCACAGACCAACACCTTCTTCACCGATGATATCGAAGATCTCAACAGCTCTGCGTGCGAGCGTTTCTTCTTCACGTTGCTCGTTAACATACCACTGCAGGAAGTTGAACGTTGCAAAGTCTTTAATCTGTAAACACTGATCAACGATGTTGTTGATCGATTTGGTTACTTCGATCTCGTGATGAAGTACAGCTTCAAAAACTTCACGAAGTGAATTGAAAGAGTGTTTTATACCCGAGATCTCAGGCTGGAGTGCATGACCACCGGCAGCATTTACATAGCGGAAAAGTTTCAGCATGTGCTGACGCTCTTCTTCAGAGTGTTTGTACAGGAACTCGGCAGAAATTTCAAATCCCTGGGTATCACACCATGATGCCATGGAGAGATACGCTGCAGAAGATTTACCTTCCATCACGATCTGCTGGTTCAATAACGCTTCAATCTCTGTGGTGATTGACCGGGCAGGAGTATACGACTGTTTTTTCATAAATCTTGAAATGCTTTAATGAGTTGTAAACACAGCAAATGTACATGGATTGAAATAAAGGTAAATGACGATACCTGCCAAAGGGTATAAATTATACCGCTTTGAAGCTAATTTAAATCTGGTCTAGTTATCCCGTTAGGCTACCAAAAAGAAATACCCTGAAATGGGGTTGTAACTTTTAATGGTCCTTGACTTGTATGGCATTGGTGATTACTTTTGTTTGGAATTAGTCTAAATAACTGGCGTGTTTTTCCGCTTGATTATCAGGATTTTAAACGATAATGACTGCACCGATTCGAATTTTATTAGCGGATAAACAGCCTCTGACCTCGGCAGGACTCGTCCACTTCCTGTCGTCACGGGAGGATGCTACCATCCTGGATGAAGTCTCTGAACGTGAGCAGCTTGAGCAGATGCTGAACCGGCACAAGCCCGATTTACTCATCACCGATTACAACCTGCACGGGTATATTACGAAAGAAGATCTTCGTACGGTGAAAGAAATTTCTCCTTCAACGCACATTCTCGTTATCTCGGCTGATAATAATAAAGGAAGTATACTCGATGTATTGCAGTTAGGTATAAAAGGATACCTCACCAAAGAATGTAGTCGTGAAGAGATCATGATGGCGATTCAATCCACAGCACGTGGTGAGAAGTTTTATTGCCATAAGATTCTCGACATCATCATGGAAAAGCATTTCAATCCGGAGCCGGAAAACTTTGATGCTGCCGTACTTACATCACGTGAAACAGAGATACTTACACTCATCGCACAGGGTAAATCAACCCAGGTTATCGCAGACGATCTTCACCTGAGTCCGCATACCGTACAAACCCATCGCAAGAGCATCATTCGCAAACTCAACATCAAATCACCAACCGAGTTTGTTATCTACGCCATCGACTTCGGTCTTATCAAGCCCAAATAGTGTAACAACACAAGTATACTTTCCTGCTGCAACCAACTATATATTTACTATATATAGGATTGGCTGTATTGTACCGTTATGCAGCGATAGCACTCCCGTCTTGCAGCTAGCAGACAGTAACCCGCAACTCCCCACAGCTACCCGGTAAAAGGTATAAGCAATCTAGCCTGTAGAATCGCATCATGTAGTCTGATGAAGGTATAAAAAAAATGCCGGCTAGAGGCGATTGACGTACGATGATCGTTCGCTCTACTTTTGTTTAGAATTAATCTAAACAACTAATGAAACGAGTTCCTGTTCTTCTCTTATTTATATGTATACTTTCTTGTAGTAATATAGTATATGCCCAGCGCATCATAACAGCCGGCAGTGCACTGACTGAGACAGTATGTGCATTGGGTGACTGCGATAAAATTATAGCGTCTGATCGAACAAGCTTATATCCGGCACACATTCAGCAATTGCCTTCCATTGGTTATCGAGGTGGTATAAATGCCGAGGGAATTCTTAGTCTGAAGCCAACCCTTGTTATAGCAGAGAAGGATTATGTGGAAGATGCCGTACTGCAGCAACTTACTGCCAGTGGCGTAAAGCTGTTGATCATTGATCGCAAATATACTTTCAACGATACAAAGAAATTCATTGCGCAGATAGCCACTGCGTTGAATCGTGATGCCGAAGGGAAAAAACTGATCGCTAAAATAGAAGGCGAACTTGCCGAAGCAAACACCATGCTCAAGAAAACAACTTCCGTTCCGAAAGTATTGAGTGTATATAACAGAGGTACATCTACCATCAGTGTTGCCGGTAAAAATACATTCGGAGAGATTCTTTCGTATGCCGGTGCTACCAGTGCCGTGAGTAATGTAGAAGGATACAAGCCGCTGAATACAGAAGCGTTGATCGCTGCCAATCCGGATTACCTGTTAATGGTGTCGATGGGACTTGAAAGTCTCGGAGGTATAGATGGCGCTTTAAAAATTCCGGGTGTAGCACAGACTACTGCCGGTAAGAAAAAGCAGATTGTTTCCATTGAAAGTTTGAAGCTTACCAATTTTGGTCCTCGTTTCGGTGAGGCCGTAAAAGAGCTTGTTGTGTTGATCCATCCTGAACTCTGCGCGAAATAATCAACATGAACCTGGCGCTTTCCATACGGGAATATCGTACTGCTATAATTCTGACGGCACTGGGCATCGGTTTGATACTTGCCATATTGCTTTCGTTAACCATTGGTGCTGTCTCTGTTCCGGTTGCAGATGTAGCCATCATTATACTGCAGAAGGCAGGCCTGTTTCAAAATATAGCGGTGGACAGTATGCATGAAGTTGTACTGTCAACTATACGTATACCGCGCATTGTCATGACTATATTGATCGGTGCTGCACTGGGTGTAAGTGGCGCTGCGTTGCAGGGTCTGTTCAGAAACCCATTGGTAGAACCTAGTTTGATTGGTGTATCGGGTGGTTCCGCTGCAGCCGTAGTCGTAATGATTGTATTTGGTGGTTTGGTTATACAGGCTGATGGCTGGATGTATAGTATACTCTTACCCGTACTGGCATTTGCCGGAGGAGTAACCGCGACATTTACAGTATTGCGAATGAGCAATCAAACCGGTCGTACAAATATAGCGGTGCTGGTATTAACGGGTGTTGCGATCAACGCATTGGCCGGTGCTATTATAGGGCTTGCTATATTTTATGCTGACGAAAATCAACTAAGAACTTTCACTTTCTGGACCTTGGGCGATCTGGGTGGCGCAACGTGGGATAAACTCATGATTGCGTCACCTTTACTCATTCTATCTTCAGTAGGATTGATGTTTTTCTCACCCACATTGAATGCACTCGCACTTGGTGAAGCAGAAGCGTATCACGTAGGTGTAGATGTAGAGTATACCAAGCGCGTGGTGATTTTCCTCTCCGCGTTAGCCGTAGGGGTAAGTGTATCGCTGTCGGGTATGATTGGATTTATAGGGTTGATCGTTCCGCATGTTATACGCGT
This sequence comes from uncultured Chitinophaga sp., assembly GCA_966211525.1. Classification (GTDB taxonomy): domain Bacteria; phylum Bacteroidota; class Bacteroidia; order Cytophagales; family Cyclobacteriaceae; genus Ohtaekwangia. The sequence continues at coordinate 54,938 of CBIHOZ010000013.1, forward strand.
ATCATTTTATGCCGATAACAGACTTGTATTGCCTGGTTCTGTTATAGGCGGAGCGTTGCTGCTTGTACTGTCAGATATAGTGGCGCGTACGGTAGTGAGTCCTTCAGAACTTCCCATTGGTGTTGTTACTGCGCTGATCGGTGCCCCCTTCTTCATCGGATTATTAATGAATGCAAAGCGTAAAAACGAATTGTAATGTACCAGGCGAGTAATATATCCTTTCGCGTGCGCGATAAAATTATACTTCGCGATATCAATCTGAACCTGGAGCCCGGTGCATTTACGGCCATTGTCGGTCCGAACGGTGCCGGTAAAAGTACACTCCTCAAAATATTGGCGCACGAGCATACGGAGTACCAGGGCGATGTGACGATCAACGGTAAGGCTGCACGCAACTATAGTCCTAAAGAATTGGCCTGGGTACGCGCGGTATTGCCGCAGACTACCACAGTGCAATTTACTTTTACTGTTGAGCAAATCGTGATGCTCGGCAGACACGGTCATAAAGCTACACAGAAAGAAAATGCGCATATACTCGATGAAGTGATGGCGCTAACCGGCATCGATCATTTCCGTGAACGCAATTACCTGACATTGTCAGGAGGAGAGAAGCAACGGGTTCAGCTGGCCCGTGTACTGGCGCAGGTATGGGAAGAAACCGTATACCCGCGCTATATATTGCTGGATGAACCTACCAGCAGTCTCGATATAGCGCAGCAGCAACTCATCTTTAGTCTGGCGAAGCAGGTATGCGAGCGTAACATTGGTGTAATGGCCATCATACATGATCTGAACCAGGCTGTTCAGTTTGCCGATCATTTATACTTTTTACGCGGTGGTAAAATTGTAGCCTCAGGCGAAGCGCAGCAGGTATTTACCAAATCAAACATTGAAGAAACATTCTGTTGCCGGGTTAATGTATATCACGATCCCTGTAACAACTGTCCTTATATAATTCCGGAGCGAACGGTGCAGCAGCCCATGAGCATCAGCTCCAAGCGATAATCAACGAAACTATATACCTATAAATATACCATATAAACATCTATAAAATGAGTACGATAGTAGAAAGCAAATCGTCATCCTTACGCGAAGCCTGGAGAGGCATTCAACAAGCCAAGCCTGGTATCAGAATCCGCGAAGCTGCCCGCGATCTCGGAGCAAGTGAAGCTGAACTGCTGGCCACAAGGATCGGAGAGGGCGTGGTACGTCTGCAAGGCCCGTGGACTGAATTGCTGAAGAGTTTCACAACGCTTGGCAAGGTGATGTCGCTTACACGCAACGATGCCTGCATACTCGAACATAAAGGCCCTTTTCAGGAAGTGGATGTGAAAGGAGAAGGCGCACGTGCTATGGCAACGGTGATCGGTCCGGTTGAGACACGTGTATTTTTCAGTGCATGGAGTTTTGCATTTGCTGTTACGGAAGAAAAATCAGATCGCACACTCAAGAGCATACAGGTATTTGATAAAGCAGGTGATGCTGTAACCAAAATATACCTGCAGGAGAAAAGTGATGAAGCCGCTTACGAAAAACTGGTGGAGACATTTCGCGCTGCTGACCAAAGTGCAGAACTGGAAGTTGAGCCGTATCCAACGGAAGAATTAAATGGTCCGGAAAATCGCGAAGTTTTTCTGCAGGAGTGGAGTGAGTTGAAAGATACACATGACTTCTTCGGGATGCTGCGCAGACACAAAGTACATCGCTATCATGCCCTGGAACTTGCAGCCGGTAAATATACCTACCAGGTAGATGCAAAGCTTACACCCAAGCAGATACTGGACAGCGCATCGGCTACAAAATTACCGATCATGATCTTCGCAGGGAATCGTGGTAATCTTCAGATCCATCAAGGCAAAGTAAGAACGATACGCGTACTCGAACGCGGGCATGCCGGACCAGAACAATGGTTGAATGTACTTGATCCGGATTTCAATATGCACATGCGCATGGATGTAGTACACACCGCATGGGTCGTACAAAAACCTACAGCGGAGGGGCTGGTAACTTCTGTTGAACTTTTCGACAAAGGAAAGAACATGATCGCACAATTCTTCGGCTTGCGAAAACCCGGTATTCCTGAAAGAGAAGAATGGAGAGAAGTCGTGAAGAATCTTCAGGCGCTTTAAAATGAAAACTGTCTATATACTTCGGAACGTACTGCGCTATATCTGCCGGCATCGCAGCTACAACGGTGTGGCTATTGCTGCTGCAATCATCCTGGCGATGAGTATAAATGCTCAGGCGCAGGATTCTCTTACCATCAAACAACTGGCAGAGATCGTAGTCACGGCTACGCGCAGCGAACGTGCCCTCGCAGAATTACCGGTACCTGTAACCGTGATCCAGCAGAAACAGATTGCCAGCATGGGATCGCTTCGTCTTAACGATGTACTGGGCGAACAAACCGGTCTGGCTATAACAAGCGATCATGGTACCGGCGTGCAGATGCAGGGCTTTACTCCCGAATATACATTGATACTGGTGGATGGTGAACCGCTGATCGGCCGTACTTCCGGCACGCTGGAGTTAAACCGCATTGCCGTGGGTAACATCAAACAAGTGGAGATTATGAAAGGTCCAAGCTCAAGCTTGTATGGATCAGAGGCATTGGCGGGTGTGATCAATATTATTACCGACCGTCCCAATGGTGTGAACGGTACATTATCAGCTCGCTATGGGACGAATGAGACATCAGACTTTTCGGCAACGCTGAACTATCAGAAGAACAGGTTTGGACTTTATGCATTTCTGGATCGCTATAGTACGGATGGTTATGATCTGTCTCCGGAAACGGAAGGTAAAACAGTAAGTCCGTTTACGAATTATACCTATCAATCGCGCATTACCTACGACTTCAGTGATCGCATGAAGTTCTCGCTGTCGGGGAGGTATTTTACCGAAACACAAAAGAGTATTACGGATATAGGTACAACCGATGCCCCGGTGTTGCTGAACGGACGTGGCGATGTGGAAGACTGGAATGTAAACCCGGTGTTGAGCTATAGTTTCTCACAGAAATTCAAGACAACGTTCAGGCTATACGGATCGAAATATAGCACAACCTCATTAATGACGTATCAGGGCGATGGCTCTACCTACGATGATACATACTTTGATCAGACATTTACCCGCCCGGAGATACAAACGGAGTATTTTCTGAACGCGAAGAATATCATCACCCTCGGTGTTGGAAGGATCTGGGAAAGTGTAGAAGCCACGCGGTACGATGACAAGATGAAGTACCAGACCAACTATGCGTATGCACAGTATGAATGGCAACCCCTCTCCAAACTTAACCTGTTAATTGGCGGACGTTACGATGATCATAGTGCATACGGATCTCAATTCAGTCCTAAACTGTCGGCACAGTATGATGTAAACTCTTGGCTGGCTGTACGCGGTTCGTTTGGTGTAGGCTTCAAGGCTCCTGACTTCCGCCAGCTATACCTGAACTTTACCAATGCAACGGTAGGCTATACGGTGCTGGGCTCCAATGAGCTTGCTGCAGGTATAACACGACTTCAGTCGGAGGGACAGATCGATGAGATCCTGGTAGCTCCGTCTTCCTTTGGAGAAATCAAAGCAGAAACATCGCGGGCGTATAATATAGGACTCAAGCTGCAGCCGTTCAAGCGCTCCTTCGTAAACATCAATATTTTCAGAAACGATGTAAAAGATCTGATCGATACAAAGCCGGTAGCGCGTAAAGTAAATCAGCAGTATGTATATAGTTATTACAATATAGCGAAGGTATTTACACAAGGTGTTGAAGCGGAGGCTACGCACATGCTTACCAACAACATCAGCTTTTCATTGGGATACCAGCTTTTGATTGCAAAGGATAAAGATGTGATCGATCGGCTGAAAGCAGGAGAGATCTATGCGCGCGATCCGAAAACCAACATCACGCGTAGGGTAAAAGAGAGTGAGTATGGAGGATTATTCAATCGCTCACGCCACATGCTTAATGCCAAAGTCTTTTATGAAAATACATTGAAAGGATGGACTGCCAGTGCACGCGCTATATATCGCGGCCGCTATGGTTTCTCCGATGCCAACAACAATGTTATACTCGATGATGACAGCGAATATGTAGATGGTTATTTAGTATGCAACGTATCAGTTGGTAAAACCTTTATGAATGTACTCAAAGCTCAGGTTGGTTGTGATAACCTCTTTGACTATACCAACAATCAATATATACCCTCATTGCCCGGCAGATTGTTATGGGCCAGTGTATCGGTAACGCTCTCCGGAAAAACGAATCAGAAAAATTAGTTAATCAATAAACAATAATTACATGTTAAACATAAACCCTATAGTAAAAATGAAATACGTATTGAATGTGAAAGTTGCGCTTCTTCTCTTCGCTTTTGTAGCTGTGATAGGATGTGATGACGATGATGAGAAACAAACGGTGACACTTGAAGCAACAACTACAACAGACCTCGATGCTGTGAGTACTTCAAAATATACTTTGTTCAGCTTCAAAAATAACGCGGTAGTTGCCAACTCCGATAGTGCTACTGCTAACTGGGACATTGCGTTCCGTGGTACAACCATTATCCTGAACAGCGGTGTGAGTGGTCCCGGTACAGCAGCAGGTCAAACGGTGTCTGGTATATTTGATGAACTGGCCGAAGCACCGGCATCCGGTTATGCTTCTGATTCAGAAAGTGCCAAGGCAATTGTGGGCAGCAACGGATGGTATACCTATACCGGAACAGCAGCAACACCGAACCATGCTATCCTTCCGATCGCAGGTAAAGTACTCGTGATCAAAACAGCCGATAACAAATATGTAAAGATGGAGATCATCAGCTACTATAAAGGCAATCCGGATACAACCACGGCTACTTTTGCAGATCTGAATACACGTCCAGCTTCACGTTACTATACTTTCCGCTTCATCTATCAGCCGGACGGTACGACCAACTTCGCGACTACCCAGAAATAGGTATATATAGTTAGACTAAAAAGAAGACCCTCTCTCAAAACAATATAGATATAGTATGATGCACCAAAGATCAAACCTGGAAATAATCGCAGAGTCACTCAACGGTTATGTGAGTCGCTGTCTGTGTTGTCATGAATATAATATTGGCTATAAAAATGTGTTGCTCGTTTTTGATGAAGATGCCATGGTGCGCTTTTTTGAATGGGTGATTGCCAATCGGCAGTCACTTGAAAATTTCCATCCGTTGCCACACGGACGCAACCGGATATTCTCGAGTCCGCACAGCAACCTCTTTCTTGTTTACAGCGATGAAGAGATTGAGGACCTTGCTCACTTGTTTGCCGAAGTACAAATTGTGCTCGAAGCGCGAAGACTGGTGAACTGTGATAAAGGCAATGCCGAAGCTGCGGATCAGGCTTACGGGTTTGATTGTTGATGGCTGCTGGCTTCTGGTTAAGGTGGCCAGTTCGTTGGTTACTCGTGATAATTTTCCGGTGGTATCGCCTTTCGTGAAGTTGTGCCTGTTTATGGGGTGTTATTCTGGTTTATTCAACCATTTGATTTTTAGTTGTTTGTAAGTTTTGTCACCTCTGAAGGTGGTTCATGTATACCTTATATAGGGTATATCATTCGCTTGTTGAGGCGATTGCAGGAGGCTTGGAACAGACGTTATTTTGAATTTAAAATGATTCTAAATAATTAGTTAAGTCTGTATTTAATGAGCATTCAGTATTCAGTTTTGAAAAGATTTTTGACCATCGCTTTCGTTGGGATTTCGTTATTGACTTTCGCACAGCAACAAAATGGAACGGTTAGTGGAACGATCACTACGTCAGACGGAAAGCCGGCCGAGTTTGTAAACGTAGTTCTTAAAGGAACTAACAAAGCCACCAACACCGATGCAGATGGTAAGTTTGAATTTAAAAGAGTTACTCCCGGCACCTACCAGCTGCTGGTAAGTTTTATAGGTTTCGATCCGAAGAAACAAACTATAGAAGTAAGTGCCGGTCAGAACACTTCGGTACAAGTATCCTTGAGTGAGACATCCGAGCAGCTCCAGGAAATTGAAGTACGTGGCGAACGATTGAATAAATTTACCAGGAGTGAGAGTGCATACGTATCCAAGATGCCGTTGAAAAACCTGGAGAATCCGCAGGTATATACTACGATTACAAGAGAGTTGATGGCTGAGCAGTTGGTGTTCTCCGTTGATGACGCTATCAAAAATGCTCCGGGATTAACCAAGGTTTGGGACGCTACAGGCCGAAGTGGTGATGGTGGAAGTTACTATAACATTCGCGGCTTTTTGGTTCAGAGTCAGTTAAGAAATGGTATAGCAGGAAACGTGTCAAGTAAAATTGATGCGGTAAACCTGGAGCGACTTGAAGTGGTAAAAGGTCCTTCGGCTACTTTATTTGGTAATGCATTAACATCGTACGGGGGATTGATCAACCGTGTAACGAAGAAACCATACGCTGGCAAAGGCGGTGAAGTAACATACGCTACCGGAAGCTTTGGCTTCAACCGCATCAGCGCTGATTTCAACACACCGCTTGATGAAGACGAAAATGTATTGTTCAGGTTAAACACCGCGTACGGTTACGAAGGCAGTTTCCAGGACAACGGATTTACCAAGAGCTTCGCGTTTGCGCCAAGCTTGTCCTATCGTGTAGATGACAGATTATCTTTTAACTTCGATGCAGAATTCTATACCGGTCAGAATACAGGCTTGTCAGTATATTTCTTTCCATGGGGACAAACCATTGCTTCGATGGGAGTTGATCGCGCTGATGAGTTAAACGTTGATTACAAGCGTTCATACGCTAATGAAGATTTATACCAGACGTCACGGAATATAAACTTCTTTGGACAGATGGACTATAAGATATCCGAGTCATGGCGATCACAAACCAATCTGACCGTAACCAATAGTTACTCGGATGGTCCGTCACCATATTTCTACCTGCTGGCTAATTCCGCAGTAACCGGAGATCCGAATGATATAGGAACAGACTATATATCTCGTAACGATCAGTTCACAGAAAACAGCACCGATCGCGTATTCGAAATTCAGCAGAACTTTATCGGTGAGTTTACCATTGGTGATATGAAGAATCGCCTCGTAGCCGGTCTTGATTTCTTCTATAAGAACTCCGATCAATATTTCTCAGGCGGCACATACGATACGGTAAATGTAACGGAGCCTATATTGAATTACAGGAACTTCAATAGAACGTCCATGGATGCCATCTATATAAATGGTGGCTTCGCGTTTGTTTACCCATCAATCTTCAAGAGTTATACCTATAGCGCTTTTGTATCAGATGTACTCAATATTACCGATCGACTGATGGTGCTGGCCGCTTTGCGGATAGATCGTTTCGATAACAAAGGAAATCTGGATGAGACAACGGGTGATGTTGTGGCGGGAACAGCATATAATCAAACCGCATTAGCGCCTAAGTTTGGTGTTGTCTTCCAACCGATAAAGGATAAAGTTTCATTGTTTGCCAACTATCAGAACGGCTTTACCAATAAAACCGGAGTCGATTTCAATGGCAAGGCATTTACACCGGAGCGTGCGAACCAGATCGAGGGGGGTATAAAAGTAGATTTGCTTGGAGGCAAGTTAAGTGGTACCGTGAGCTACTACGACATCGAGGTTGTAGACCTGGTGCGTTCAGATCCGCAGCACCCGAACTTCTCGATACAAGATGGAACACAGGTGAGCAATGGCGTGGAGACAGAACTGGTAGCCAGTCCGTTGCAAGGGCTTAACCTCATTGCAGGTTTTGCTTATAACCATTCGGAGTTCACCAAGTCAGACGAAGATGTAGCAGGACGAAGACCTGCCACAGCAGGAGCACCATACGTTGCAAACTTCTGGGCAAGCTATACTTTACAAAAAGGAGCGGTAAAAGGATTAGGCTTCGGCTTCGGAGGAAATTACGCCAGCGATAACAAGGTGGTTAACAGCGCCAGTATCGGCGTGTTTACATTACCTTCCTATACTGTATTGAATGCGTCTGTGTTCTACGATCATTCGGTTGATAATCTTACTGACGAACATTACTGGATCGGATACTCAACCGTAAATCCGCAGAAATTAAGAAGTGTTACAGGAAGCATAACCTATAGATTTTAATTCATGACTATAAAGAAGGTTATAGGAAAAATTCATCTCTGGCTCGGGCTTTCATCCGGACTGATTGTTTTTATCATTGCCATCACCGGATGCATCTATGCGTTTCAGGCGGAGATTCAGGATGCCACGCAACCGTATCGTTTTGTAGAAGCACAGAACAAACCGGTGTTGCCTCCGTCACAGTTAAAAGCTATTGCTGAGAAAGAACTGCCGGGTAAAAAGATTCACGCTGTACTTTACGCCAAGCCGGGTAAGGCTGCACAGGTTATCTTCTATAACTACGAGCCGGAGTATTTTTACCTGGTATATATGAATCCCTATAGCGGTGAAGTATTGCAGGTACGTGATGAGAACGCAGGATTCTTCCGCTTTATCTTATTAGGACACTTTTATCTCTGGCTTCCGTATGAAATTGGACAACCCGTTGTAGCATCAGCAACGCTTGTGTTCCTGGTGATGTTGATTTCCGGAATGATACTGTGGTGGCCAAGGAATAAAGCTGCTGCCAAACAACGCTTCAGCATCAAGTGGAGCGCACGTTGGAGAAGAAAGAATTATGACCTTCACAATGTACTTGGCTTTTATGCTACGTGGATTGCCATCATCCTGGTGGTGACTGGTTTGGTATGGGGCTTTCAGTGGTTCGCCACGGGACTATATACTGTAGCCGGCGGAGAAAAGTCGCTGATGTATGTTGATCCGGCTTCCGATACAACGCACAGGGTACTGGCCGGTGCCCCGACTATTGACCTGGTGTGGGACAAGATAAAAACAGAACATCCTGCAGCAGAAGTTGTTGAAGTTCACGTGCCTGAAACAACGGCTTCTTCCATCGCGGTGACGATTAACTCGGATGAGAACACCTATTGGAAAACAGACTATCGATACTTCGATCAATACTCCTTAAAAGAACTTTCAGTTGATCATGTTTACGGCCGTTTCGAAAATTCTTCGGCTGCCGATAAACTTATCCGCATGAATTATGATATACATGTGGGAGCCATCTTTGGTATTGCCGGAAAGATTCTGATGTTCTGCATCAGTCTCATCTGTGCAAGCCTGCCAATAACCGGGTGCTATATCTGGTGGGGCAGAAGGAAGAAAAAAGCAGACGAGCTTGAAGAAGATACCGTGCCGGCAGCATCACCGGTGAAAACAACACAGACATTTTCGCGTCCCGTTATCCGTCCCGTAAAAAGTGGTTCGAATATAGAAGTGTAAAATTGTTTAAAAGGATAAATGAGATAAAGGGAGCTTCGGCTCCTTTTATTTTTTTACTGGCACGTTTGCTGTTGCAGTAAGAATTGCCTGTAACGATGTAAGAAGTTTGCACAGAGTTTCCCAATCTGCGATTTTTTTAGATTGTTTTGTCTCCTTTTGGGCAAGATGATAACGCTTCTGTTGATGCAGAATTTTTTGCAGAGGCGCGATCAGAAGAAACTGAGTAAGAAGAATCCTGTCAGCAAGGTCTGCTATGCAACAATGATATCAAATGAAATGCCGCACAGTATACACAATTGGACAGCGTTAGTGTCTGCCGCTTGTGATGCGTAAGATATTGTCTGATTTTTAACTTTTGTAAAACTGGCTGACTTCTTGCAAGAACTGGCTGATGTACCAGAAAACGTTAAAATTCAAACATTTTATCCTATGGACGAGCATATTTTTGCATGCTTATCAAAGAAACAGTATAATTACCGAAGCATGAAGAGATCTATAGTCATTTTGCTTTTCCTACTGATTCAGATAGCTGGCTATTCCCAGACGCATAAGTTTCAATCAGTCTTTATCTACAGCTTTACACGTTATATACAATGGCCCGATGCCTACAATCAGGGGGACTTTGAAATCCTTGTACTCGGTGATACACCTATTCTCGATGAGCTCAAGAATATGGCGCAAACCAAAAAGGTTAACGGAGATCGTACGATCAAAGTCACCAGGATCAACAACGTTAGCGACATCAAGAAATGTAATATTCTATACGTCCCATCAAATAAATCTTCACAAATCGACAATATACTGGCTAAGGTAAACGCTTTGTCCATTCTCATTGTAACCGAAGAGCCGGGGTTGGGCGTGAAGGGAAGCAACATCAATTTTATCGTGAAAGATGGTAAATTGGCGTTCGAATTAAATCAGGCCGCGATCACAAAGAAAAACTTAAGAATAAGCAATGAGTTGTCACGTCTGGCAATCATGATCTAATACCTACCTATGGAAGAAAAAGAAAAAAGCAGATTTCGCTTTCGGTTAACCATCGGGAATAAAATACTCGGTGGTTTTCTCATTCTGATAGTATTGTTCATTGTTAACGGTACTATTATTTTTTGGAAAGGAAACGAGATTAACAATGTCGTTAACAGCTCGAGTGAGATCTATCGTCCTTCACAGGATGCGATCAAAGAATTCATTCTGCTGGTGACGCGGTCTAAAATGTTGGTGACCAACTGGGTTTACCTGCAGACGAACCAGGAAGACAAGAATGCATTACGTCAGTTGCAAGATTATGATTATCCTGCGCTGCGTGATCGTATCACCAAGCTGATGCCAACCTGGGAGAGCGACAGCCAGCGCGCCTGGATGGATACCGTATTCCTGAAGTTTGATACACTCATCAACGAAGTACAGAAAAAATCCGTAATGGCCAACCTCCAGTCGTTCGAGAACTACGAGGATCCATTGACCAAGCTGCTCGCCGAAGATGCTGTTGAGAGCCAGGTTATTCCGCGTACAACGGATCTGATCAACCGTCTTAATCGCATTGCCAAAAAGCAGGACGATGTAACGGAGCGATCGGATGTAGAGATTAAAGATTCAATATCGAGCCTACAGACCTATACATTGGTGTTGGGATCAACCATTATCCTTATCGGATTGTTGAGTGCCTTGTTCTTACGCAGAAGCATTACACGTCCGGTTAACTTCCTCAAGAATGTTGTTATCAAACTTGGTAAAGGTGAACTCGTAGAAGAGAAACGTACCTCGTTCAGCAACGATGAGATCGGAGAGATGGCCGTTGCTATGGACAGTCTTGTTACAGGTTTGAAGTCAACCAGCTTGTTCGCAGAAAATATAGGTAGCGGTAATTATCAAACGGAATTCAAGCCGTTGAGTGAACACGATGTGCTGGGTAATGCGCTGATCAACATGCGTAACAACCTGCAGAAAGTTTCAGAGGATGATAAGAAACGTAACTGGGCAACAGAAGGTCTCGCGAAATTTGCAGAGATCCTCCGTACGAATAACAATGACCTTGGCAAACTTGCTGATGAGATCATTGGAAACCTGGTGAAGTACCTGAAAGCAAACCAGGGCGCGCTTTATATCATTGATGATGTTGCTTCCGATGAAGAAGCTACCATGTCCATGAAGGCTTGCTACGCATGGGACAAAAAGAAATTCCTCAACCATAAGATATATAAAGGTGAAGGTCTTGCCGGACAGGCATGGCAGGAAGGTGATACTGTATACCTCACGGAAGTTCCTCAGAACTATGTTCGTATCGTGTCTGGTTTGGGAGATGCCAACCCTACCAGCGTACTGATTGTACCGTTGAAAGTAAACGACCAGATCTTTGGTGTGGTGGAGATAGCATCCTTTATCGAGTTCCGCGATTTCGAAATAGAGTTCGTGCAGAAGATTGCCGAGAGCATCGCGTCTACCATTTCATCGGTGAAGATCAACGCGCGTACACAGCGCCTGTTGGAAGAGTCACAGGAGATGACCGAGCAGATGCGTGCACAGGAAGAAGAAATGCGTCAGAACATGGAAGAGCTTCAGGCTACACAGGAAGAAATGCAGCGTAGCCAGGCGGAAACCGAAAGTACACTGAACGCTATCCACAGCTCCATGGCTGTTTCCGAGTATAGCAACGATGGATCGATTGTTAAGGTGAACAGCAACTTCCTCGAGATATTCGGTTATACGCAGGATGAAGTGGTAGGAGAGCATCACAGAATTCTGGCAACCAAAGAAGAAAAGAACAGCGAAGAATATCGTCAGTTCTGGAAAGATCTGTCAGCAGGGTATCCGAAGAAAGGCACCTACAAGCGCATCAACCGGAAAGGCGAAGTGATTACGATACGCTCGAGCTTCTCACCGATCAAGAGCCGCTCAGGCGAAGTGGTTAAGGTGATGGAGATCGCTTACGAGATCCGATAAGTCTTAAGCAAACGATAACAAACGAAAAAGGGAGCCAACGGTTCCCTTTTTTATTTGTTAATATTTCGGTGTCAGCAGTAAAGGTATATATCTAATATAAATAAAGTCTGAAGAATATAACTTAATAGAACGAAGCGATATGCCTAATTGTATTTGGTTGGTAGTATATTTTATGAAATAATATAGATATGGTATAGTGAGCATCCACGCTATATATAGGTATATATAAACAGCAAAAAAGCCCAGCGTCTCTGGGCTTTTTTGTTTTACCTAAACCTAAACCTATGAGAAGAATTACTCTACTCACTGTATTCTAACGGGGCTATAGCGTTCAGGTTTCAATGCGTGAAAATATTTTCTAAGATTTTTTCAACTTGTGTTTAAACACTTTGCGAAACTTCTCAAGCTTCGGTTGAATCACATACGAACAGTAAGGTGCATTACCATTCAGGTTATAGTAATTCTGATGATAATCTTCTGCTTTATAGAACTCGGTATAGGGGCTTATCTCCGTTACAATCGGATTATCAAATGCACCAGACTTATCAAGTTCTGCTTTATACTTTTCGGCCAGCTTTTTCTGCTCTTCATTGTGATAGAATACTACTGAACGGTATTGTGTGCCTTCATCAGCACCTTGCCTGTTAAGCGTGGTTGGGTCGTGTGTTTTCCAGAAGATCTCCAGTAATTCTTCGTATGATACTTTCGCAGTATCGTAATGTACCTGGATAACTTCAGCGTGACCGGTGAGACCGCTACACACTTCTTTATAGGTAGGATTTTTTACTTTACCACCGGAATATCCCGATTCAACTTTCTCTACTCCCTCAACGTTTTGAAATACAGCTTCGGTGCACCAAAAGCAGCCGGAGCCGAAGGTAGCTACTGCCAAACCTTCTCGCGCAGATTCATTTGCCATAGTTGTTGTTGATGTTGCTTGTTTACTTTTTTGTCCGCATGAACTGCCGGCAATCAGAAGTATAAATGCCAGCATACTAAAACCAAACTTCATGTGTAATGGGTTTATAACACTACTAACCTAATTGCAGGCAAAATGGTTTAAGGCATGTATATCATTTGTCAGCCAGCTAACACTCCGAAAGTATTTAGCTGGCTGACAGTATATATATCGACAGAATTAACCTGTTAATAATTCTGGTAGAAAGAACGGATGGAAGGTATAAGTTGATTGTAGATGGGCTTGGTAAACTCCAGGAACAGATCCTGTGCCACCGGTGGTTGTTGTTCGCGAAGTTTGCAGAGCGCAAGCTGCTGATCAGTCAATGCGCGATCATCACCATTGAAGCGTGCCCACTGACTTACCCATACATATTCACCATTGAACTTACGATGGGTGAGTACACCGTTGGTTTTACCATCTACTATAACCATGCTGAGTAAACCAGCCGATATAATTTCTTTGCGATAGGTGGTGAACTTAGCTTTAACCGTGTTATATACCGGAACAACTTTACCATCTACTTTCGCTTCACCTACCTTTACACTGTCTTTGGTAAGCGTTTCTTCTTTTTCTTTCAGTACAGAATTACCAACCGTAAAGTCATCGAACTGAATACGCATGATCTGATCGGCATACGGTAAGTTTACAGACTTTGCTTCTTCAGGCGTAAAGAACTTGATGAAGCTTTGCTCGGGGTAATTGGTATGAAGGAACTCTTCCACTTTGTCCTGGAAGAAACCACCGCTCAGGTTATAGCGAGCCGGCACCGGTATCTGTTCAACAACCACTTTGAGCGTAGCTACATCTTTTGCTTTATCCAGGTACTCGATCACATCTTTATACCCCGGCACATAGTTCTGTGCATCGGCAAAATTATAGTAGGCACGTTTGGCGTCATTCCGGTTTCCTTTCATCAGCGCATCTATACCGGCATTGTAACTTTCTTCGGCAGCTTTCTCTTTCAGCGGACCAATCTCGGAGTAATAATTTGCCGGTGTTTTAATAACCTTCATACAACCGGGACACTGACGGATGGCTTCATACATTTGGTTGATCGAGTTGTACGATTGAATAGCGCTCTTCCATTTGAACTGTGCATTCGAGGCGATGTCGTTCTTGGCTTGTGTCTCAAAGAACTCTACAGCGAGCGGATAAGCGTTCTTCAGGGTTTCCTGCGATTTGGAATGATCCGGGTTCTGGCGCAACCTCGTCACCGATTTCATCACGGCTTCGTAATAGTCGCCACGCTCGTAAGCTTTTTTGCCTGAGCTGCAACCTGCAAAATGCAGAACTGCTGTAACAAGGAGGGTCAGGGAGATAAGTAGACGTACAAACTTCATAGTTAACCGGGTAGATAGATTATGCGTGTAAAGTTAATCAGTTGACTGGGAAAAAGCCGGGAAAAAATAAATCAGGATGTCATCCGTAAGATCGCGCCAGTTTCCCCACGAATGTCCCTGGTTAACTTGCTTAAACTCGTATTGACACGTGTTTCGGTTTAGAATGGTTTTCATTTTTTCCACGCCTTCCTGTGTATCATGAATAGTGCCAGTCGTCAGGAAAACCTTTACCGCAGGGGTTGAAGCATTATCGCATAAAGTATATATCTCTGGTTTAAACCAGAATGCCGGTGACTGAATGCCGGCGAGTCCAAAAAGATCAGGCTTTGAAAAGGCAAAGTACGCGGCCGTAAGTCCACCCATGGAAGTGCCGAGAATGGCGCGTTGCCGGGCATCGTGTGAAACGGAATATTGCTTCTCAACTTTAGGGATCAGTTCAGTCGTAACAAATGTGCGGTATTGCTCATTCATGGCGAGCTCCTGCATTCTCCGGTTGTTTGAACGATTAACAGGTTCGCGATGGTCGATAAACACCACAACACTGGGTTTGATCTTTTTCGCGTGAATGAGATT
>CBIHOZ010000014.1:0-69948 GCA_966211525.1 uncultured Chitinophaga sp.
GAAAATCACTACTATAACTAGTGCTAAGTATAAATAGTGATTTAAATCTAAAGGTGATCTGCGGGAAATGATTTTCAGTTTATAGCATCTTCAAAGAGCTCAACCAGCGGTTCCTTCCCGAGCTTTACCGACACAATATCGAACCGAATGTGCCCATGCCAATCGGTAGAGTAGATATACTCTTCAGCCGCTTCATAAAGTTTATTCATTTTACGAACGTCCACAAATTCTTCGGGCTCTCCGAAATCACTGGAGCTTCGGGCTTTTACTTCCACAAAGATCAGCCAGTCGTCTCGCCTCACGATCAGGTCGATCTCGGCACGTCCATGTCTATAATTTCGCACAACAATTTCGAATCCCTTCTTCATCAGAAATTCTGCGGCAAGCTGTTCGCCTTTTTTGCCAATGGCAGTTCTGTTTTCCACAACGGAGTTTAAAAGTGTTCAGGTGTTTACGTGTGTAAGTGTGTGCGTGAAGTGTGGAGGTATGGTTGTTGTTCAATAAATTGCTGCTATACTTGTTTCTTATATCGTATCTTTGAAAACCCAAATTACGAACTATGTCGTCTACGAAAAAATACATTGAAGGCTTTACACGTCAGTTGGCAGATGCTTTGAAGATCGGACAATCGCTTGACCTCGATCGACCCGGCAGTGATATTCGCAATGTTGTTATAGCCGGCATGGGTTCGTCTGGTGTAGCGGCTAACCTGGTGGAGTCACTTACCTTCGGTCGCATTCCTATTCCCATCACCGTTTGCAAAACGTACAACATTCCACAGTTTGTTAGTCCGCATACATTGTTTATAGCATGCTCCTATAGCGGTAATGCCGAAGAAACTGTATCGGCACTGAATAAAGCTTTGCTGAAACGTGCGCAGGTAATCGCCATCGCTTCAGGTGGCAGGCTCCTCGACATCTGTCGTGAATATAATCTCCAGTATATACAGTTGCCGTCAGGGTCAGACAGCCCACGTGCCATGTTGCCCTATAACATGATGGCGCTGCTATATGTACTATACCACACCAACCTGATTGGTGCAGCGTTTATAAAAGAAACCGAAAATGCGATTGAATTTTTAGATCGCGGTGAAAAAGGAATTCAGTCGGAAGCAGAACTCATTGCTAAAAAGCTGAAAGGAAAACTTCCTGTTATTTACTGCGACAACCGGCTTCATGCCATGGCCATTCGTTTTCAGCAACAGCTAAACGAAAACGCGAAACAAATTGCCCACACCAATACCTTCCCGGAAATAAATCACAATGAGATAGCCGGCTGGCGTTACCCGGAAGCATTGATGCCGATGCTGCAGGCAGTATATCTTTACTCCGATCACGACCATGAACGCGTAGAGAAACGTATGGAGCTAAGCCGCGATCTGTTTGAGAAAAATTCGAAGCCGGTTATTGATATCATCGGTGAGGGCGCTTCGTTGCTGGAACAATATTATTACCTGATACACCTTACCGACTGGATATCGTATTGCCTGGCAAAAGAAAACGGTGTGGAACCAGACGCAAATGATACTATAGTATATCTGCGAAACGAACTCGACAAACAAAAATAGAACTTGTTTTGACGTTGTTTCGTTGTAACTTTAGATAAACAATATGGCAAGGCTATGAAAGCACCTATTAGTAAGCGAACACGGAAGATTCTTGATGATCCGCAGTTAGCCAAGCAGCTTATGTTAGCCATTATCGCTGATCGCCTCGTGGAACGTTCCATGATCTCAGAAGAAGAACGCCCCACAATAAAAGTTGACGGAGAAGAGCTCAAGCTCGTCAGGTTAAAGGCGATCGATAAGAAGTAAGAAACGTTTTTGGAGGGTTATGCATGAATCTCATTCTTGGGTCGATCTTTCTATTTATACTTATCATTCCCGGACTGGCATTCCGGTACTCCTATCTTCACGGAACATACGCCAAGCAATCCTTTAAGATCTCGGCTGTTGATGAAATCTTCTGGGCCATTCTGCCCGCGCTTTTCTTTCAGCTTGCAGGCATTGTTATCATAGAACATTTAACGCCTTACAAAATCCAGCTGGAATTGATCTACCAGATCATTACAGAATCCAGCAGCGATATCAATTTCGAAATCATTCGTCAGAGCATTTTATATTTCCTGGTATACCTGGTGTGTATGATAGGCGTATCGGTGGCATTGGGACTGCTGACGCGATTGATCGTGCGTAAATTCAGATTCGATCTCAAGTATCCGTTTCTTCGTCTCAACAACGAATGGTATTATCTATTCAGCGGAGAGATACTTGACCTGGAGCAACCGGGAGAATCGAAAAACATTGATCTTATACAAGTTGATGTACTGATGCAAACCGGAGAAGGTCCGCTGGTATATAGCGGTACACTCGAAGATTACTTTCTGTCGAAAGACAACGGTCTTGATCGCATATACCTTTCGCAGGTATACCGCAGAAAAATGCAGGAAGATTTAAAACGTAACGAACGCAACGTGGGCTACCTGGAGCGTTACCTGGATGAACGATACTATTCCATGCCCGGCGATTTGTTCGTTATCACCTATAGCGAAATCCTGAACCTGAACATAACCTATCACGTGTGGTCGAATATTTTAGAAGATGAAGTAAACACCAATGAACAGCGTACCGAATAAGAAAGTAAAGTTTATAGAGCTGGGGTTGAAGGATTATCAGGAGGCGTGGGATTACCAGGTTTCGTTGTTCGATAAAACGCTGGCCGTAAAATCAGAGAACAGAAATCTTCCGGCCGAACAGCAAAAGGCTACCGATAATTATCTTCTCTTCTGTGAACATCCGCATGTATTTACACTGGGCAAAAGCGGAGACGAAAAAAACCTGATCATTTCGAAAGAGGAATTGAATGCCGTACATGCCACCTATCACCACATTAATCGTGGCGGTGATATTACGTATCATGGTCCGGGACAAATTGTTGGCTACCCGATTCTCGATCTCGAAAATTTCTTCACCGACATACACAAGTATATGCGTCTGATGGAGGAATCTGTAATTCAGACGCTGAAAGAATATAACATTGAAGCCGGACGCATTGCTGGTCTCACCGGCGTGTGGATCGATTTTGAGAATGAACGAAAGGCTCGTAAGATCTGCGCACTCGGTGTAAAGACAAGTCGTTGGGTAACCATGCATGGTTTTGCTTTTAACATTAATCCCGACTTACGATATTTCGCCTACATCGTACCGTGTGGTATTCAGGATAAAGCTGTGACTTCACTGGAAAAAGAACTTGGTAAAAAAGTTGATATCCGCGAAGCGCAGGAAATCCTTAAAGAAAAATTTCGTGAACAGTTTGACATGGAGTGGCTATGATGAAGGACATTGAAAAACCCGAAGTAAAAAACGTAACGCTGGCCGTTGCGCGTAAAAGAAATATAGGTGAGCAAGACGAGTGGAAAGTATACCTGATCAACAACAACGATTTTGCAATTGAGAATACACTGGTAGCCAGCAAGGGCTATGGCGAGAAAGATGGCGAACCTCAGCAAACATCTATACTGCGTCACTATCTTGATACCATTGCTCCGAACAGTGCCGTGCTGATTGAGCCGATCGATCCGTCCGTGTTTCACTTAAACAATGAATACTGGGTAAGTTATTATATAGGCAGACAGATTTTCGATAAGCGTTTTGTATTTGTGCCGGACACGATTTGTGAAGAGAATATCACGTTTATAAAAGAGCTGGAGATGGAGGGTGTTCTGCATTCTTAACCGGCATAGCTAACCACTCCTAACCTATATGAAAGTTCTTTTTAAGAAGCGCCTGCTCCGCACCATCGGTATATTACTGATTGGATTTTTTGTGCTGTTCATTTTCCGTTTTATCTATGGGTATTCTACAGGCCTCTCGGAAGTGCAGGAAGAATACTTCTCGGATTTCTTTTCCAGTCTCGAAGAAGTGAAACATAACTATGCCAGCGATCGGTATAAGTTCAAGAAGTTTGAACAATCCGGTGCAGCAGGGCAAAGTCAGCCGCATGAGTTTGATGTTAGTCAGAAGTACGAGAAGACTGCTACCGTAAAATCGAAGTCTTCTGATTTTGAAGCAGATGAAAAGAGACTTCGTGCTCATATCAAAAAACAAAATGGCATTATCCAATACGAGGAGAATGCCGGTAAACGTGGCAACCGGTCGCTTCATTTACTAATCGGTATACCGCCAGCCAGTTTCGATTCTTCATATACCGAGATGTTAAAGATTGGCAACATTCGCTCGAAAGAAATTACCAAGATCGACAAGACGAATGAGTTCAAAAATCTGAACGCTAAAAAGGCTTCGCTCGAAATTACCCGGCAGGCTTTGCTGGATATAAAAAAACAGAGTGGCCGCATCGAAGAGTATATCAACCTGCAGAATCGTATTCTTGAAATAGAACAGGAGTTACAAGACCTTGGAGTTTTACTGGGAGACTTCGATGAAGAGAATGAATTCTGCACCATTCGCTTCTCCTTGCTCGAAGGCCGTGAGATAAAAGTAAGTATGCTACATCGAATAAAGGTAGCCTTTGAGTGGACTGCACAATACTATCTTTTATTTATAGCGATTGCCGCAGCGGCCAGTATATTTGCATTCTTCTTCCTGTTGATCATTGATAAATTGATACCGGGAATAATAAACAAGATCAATCAGTAAAAACCGATGTATGAATTCTGAGCTGCGCGAAATTTTATTCCTCGACATTGAAACGGTATCGCATACCAATGATTTTAATTCGCTTGATGAGCGATTGAAATCACTATGGATGCGAAAGGCCAGTCATTTGCGCAGAGATCCGAGCCAGACCGATGAACAAATATACCTGGACCGCGCTGCTATATTTGCCGAGTTCGGAAAAGTTATTTGCATCTGTGTAGGTAAACTATATGAAGCCGATAATGGCGTGGTAACACTGCGCACCAAGGCATACTATGGTGATGATGAGAAGGCGCTGCTCACCGAATTCAAATGCATGCTCGAAAAGCTGAACGCCTCTACAGAAAGGTTATGTGCACACAACGGCAAGGAGTTTGACTTCCCATACCTGTGCAGAAGGATGCTGGTAAATGGAATTCAACTTCCCGCTATATTAAACATCTCCGGAAGAAAACCGTGGGAAGTGCAACACTACGATACCATGGAGCTCTGGAAATTCGGAGACTATAAACATTTTACATCGCTGGATTTGCTCGCGGCTATATTTAATATTCCGTCCAGTAAAAATGGTATCGATGGCAGCAAGGTAAATCAGGTGTACTACGAAGAGAAAGATCTGGTAAGAATAAAAGACTATTGCCTTCGCGATGTGGAAGTTTTGGCGCAGCTGTTTTTGAAACTTCGCGGTATACAACTTGAACACGAGCTCGTGGTGCAACCATCCTAGAGAGTAATCCTATTTTTCGATCGGCCTTCAACGCCCGGGTATAGCGAAGGCACAGCATCGCTGTAGAATATTTCTTTGGTCTCCAGGTTCATCATAGACAGTACACCGGACCATCCCGCACCGGTATCCATCATCCATACTTCACACGACTTGATCGGTTTTGAAAATGGAATGGGCGTGTGGCCTATGTAAATTTCATCGAACGAGCTGAGCTTGCCGTGTATTTCTTTCATGTATAGCTCCAACGCTATACGCGCCAGGTTTCGGTCCCACAAAAAAATGTTAAGGACTTGCTCGTCTAACGGAATCTTTGTGTTGATGCCGTCATGAACGAACAACTTGTTATCGGTTTGATAATAAGGTCGCGCATTCTTTAAAAACTCAAGATGCTGAACCGGCACACCATCCGGATACGACTTTATGGTTGCTTCACCTCCCTGCGATAACCAGGCGCGATCAATATAACCGCTCTCAATCCATTGTCGTGTCCACAAATCATGGTTGCCAAGAATATAGGTGAGGTGCCTGATCTTTAGCAGTTCATCAATGCATTGTCTGGTTTCAGGCCAGCCGTCACATACATCACCCAGGCTGATGAGGTGATCGTTCTCAAAATCAAAATCAGCCAGGGCCAGGCACTGCCGCAGCGCGCGGTAGGCCCCGTGAATGTCTCCGATTACAAATGTTCTCGACATCTTTTCCCTCACATCTTAAAAATGCAATCCATCAAGTTTGGGGCTTATTTTTTCAATAATTACGCTATTTTTGACAGGTTTAAAAATCAAATAACTGTGTATGGAAGCCGTAGCCGTTGAAAAGCACGAAGAACATAAGGAGAAAATAAAAGAAGTTTATGCCGAAGTAGGTAAAGTAGTGGTGGGCCAGCAATATATGGTCAACCGCCTCATGATCGGTCTCTTTACGAATGGACATATACTTTTGGAAGGTGTACCAGGTCTTGCCAAAACATTAACGGTAAGTACACTGGCACAAGTACTGCACCTCGATTTTCAACGTATTCAATTTACACCTGATCTTCTTCCTGCCGACCTTGTTGGTACAATGATCTACAATCAGAAGGATGGGAAGTTTGAAGTAAAGCAAGGCCCTATATTTGCCAACATCATATTGGCTGATGAGATCAACCGCTCGCCCGCTAAAGTACAATCAGCGCTGCTTGAAGCGATGCAGGAGAAACAAGTAACAATCGGAGAGACTACTTTTAAACTCGATCGTCCGTTCCTTGTGATGGCAACACAAAACCCGGTCGACCAGGAAGGAACCTATCCACTGCCGGAAGCGCAGGTAGACCGCTTCATGATGAAAGTATATGTAGACTACCCTACCAAAGATCAGGAGATCGAGATCATGCGCAGGATATCCAACATGCAGTTCAACTATAAAGTAACAACCATGCTTACGAAGGAAGAGATCTTCTCCATTCGTGACCAGGTGAACCGTGTAAAAATATCCGACTCATTAGAGCGCTATATTATCGAGCTGGTATATGCTACCCGCAGACCGCTGGAATATAAACTGAACGAACAGGCTCAATATATACAGTTTGGTGCTTCACCGCGTGCGAGTATAAATATGAACCTGGCAGCGAAAGCTGTAGCCTATATGGAAGGTCGCGACTATGTGTTGCCGGAAGACATTAAAGAAGTAGCACTGGATGTAATGAGCCACCGTATACTTCTGAACTACGAAGCCGAGGCAGACAACGTGAAGCCTTCGGATATTATTAAGGTTATTTTGAATAAGGTGCCGATCAATAAATAGTGTTTAGGTGTGTGAGTGTTTATGTGTTCAGGTTGGACAGCACCGTGTACTGAAATAGATATTAATACAGAGTTTATTAAGCGCAGGTTAGAAGCCTGCGCTTTTCTTTTATATATAAGTCTCTGGTTTTGGGTGTTCAGGTGCCCTTATAGGTATATAATTTTGTTTGGGAGCTATATACTTCAACAATGTTTTATTACCCCCGCGTTATCTGCTTTAAAAAATCTTGTAAAAATTGTTAAGTCCAAATAATTGAAAAGTGTTGATAATCACGGCAGATAGCCATCGTTTACGAAGTATCTTTTAAACGGGCGTTAGCAACGCATTATCTCCTTAACAATTTCGTAACACAGGCGTGCGAGTGAGGTAATATTAGAGATAGACCTTTGTAGCAAATAAAAAGGTTTATGTTCAGAAGATTACTTCTTTCATTATCGCTGCTCACACTTGCTGTTTGTGCCCTGGCGCAGTCAGGAACCATAAAAGGCAACGTAAAGGATGCTGTATCCGGTGAAGCAATTATTGGTGCCAACGTTCTTGTGATGGGAACAGCACAAGGTGCACAAGCTGATATAGAAGGGAACTTTGAGATCCCGAAAGTTAAGGCTGGTACGTATTCACTCGTTGTTTCTTTCATCTCATATAAGACTGACACTCTTAAAGATATTACGGTATATCCTGATCAGACAACAATGGTTAATGCAGCCATCATGGAAGAAGGTCAGGAATTAAACGAGGTTGTAATTACCGGTGCTAAAGTAACAAACACTGATGTTTCGGTTATCACTGAAATCCGTAAAAGCGATCTGGTTGCTGTAGGTATATCTGCTCAACAAATATCTCTTTCACAGGATCGCGATGCCGCACAGATCGTGAAAAGAATTCCGGGCGTAACAATCATCAACAACCGTTTTATAAATGTACGCGGACTTAGCGAACGCTATAGCACGGTAATGTTGAATGGCGTTATAGCACCAAGCTCCGAAGTAGATTCAAAGGCCTTTGCTTTTGATTTGATTCCAAGCTCAATGATTGATAGAATGCTGGTATATAAGTCAGGTTCTGCAGAATTATCAGGTGAGTTTGCGGGTGCTGTGGTTAACATTGAAACGAAGAGTGTAGTGGATGAAAATTCACTTTCAGTGAACATTACTGGTGGCTATCGTCTCGGCACAACATTCGATGATTTTTACACGTACCAGGGAAGCAATACTGACTGGTTAGGTTTTGACAACGGAACACGCGAATTGCCTTCATCTTTCCCGAGCGACAACCTGAATAACTATTTATATGACGATGCTTCACGTCAAAAATTAACAGAAGCAAGTCGCAGTCTTCCCAATATATGGGGAAAGAAAAAAACTACTGCGATGCCTGACCTCCGCACAACGATCAACTTTTCACAAGTTGGAAGCATCGGTGGCAAACGTCTCAGTAACATTACTTCTCTAAGCTATACCAATACTCGTCAGCACATTGAACAGGAAAATTACTACTACGAGCGGTATGTAGCTTCCGAGCAAAAAAGCGATCGCAGATATTTCTTCAACGATGTTCGTGATATGACGAATGTGCGTCTGGGGGTAATTTCAAACTTCACACTTGAATTGAATCCTTCCAATAAGATCGACTTTCGTAACTTATTCAACCAGCAGGGAATGTCGCAGGTTACATCTCGAACAGGTATCGAGGATTTTAACCAGTATGAAAATAATAACCTGGCATTAAACTATATGCAGCGTAGCATATATAGTGGTCAGCTTTCCGGTAAACATAGCGTGAACGACAGATTGAGTGCAAACTGGATACTAGCATACTCGAACACATCAGCCAGTCAGCCAGATTACAGAAGAATCCGTTCACAGCGCCAGAAAGGATCGACCGATGCGTTCGCAATAGTATTGCCTCCTAACTCTGGTACACAAGATGCGGGGCGCTTCTACTCAGATCTGAATGAAAGTGTATATACACATGCGTTAAATCTGGAATATAAATTGAATCCGAATGCTGAAGAGAATAAGCAAAGCAAAATTCAGGGAGGTTATTATATAGCATCAACAGATCGCGATTTCAAAGCAAGGTGGTTTGCTTATGGCTGGTCGAATCTCAATAATCAACCATCTGAAATTCTCGATGACTATACTTTCGAAACTATATTTGCTCCACAGAATATAGGTTTCTCATCTGCATCGGGTACAGCTCCTTATTTTATCTTAAAAGAAGGGACCAACTTTTCAGATGCCTACACTGGTAAAAATCTTCTAACAGCAGGTTATTTGAGTACGACCATTCCAGTTGGCGATTTCAGAGTAGCCGCAGGTGTACGTGTGGAATATAATAAGCAGGAATTAAGTTCATTTAATACAAACGGAAGCAAGATCACAGTAGATAACCCAGTAACAAGTATTCTGCCTTTCTTGAACGTAGCCTATAATTTGTCTGAGAAAAATCTGATTAGACTTGCTTATAGTAAGACCGTTAACCGTCCTGTATTCCGCGAACTCGCTCCGTTTAACTTCTACGACTTCGACCGTAATGCAAACATCTATGGTAACGAAAATCTGAAGACAGCCGATATTCACAATGTAGATCTTCGTTGGGAGAATTATCCATCGAAGTCAGAAAGTATATCATTCGGGGTGTTCTATAAATACTTCCAGAATCCGATTGAAACAGAATTGGTCGGAGGTTCTAACCTGATATATACGTATCGTAATGCATCTTCTGCGAGAAATTTTGGTGCAGAGGTTGAGATCAGAAAATCATTCGAAGCTCTTTTTGCAAACAGCTTCCTGAAGAACTTCTCCGTAATGTTGAATGCGGCTGTTATTGATAGTGAAATTGATTTGGGTAATGTCACTAACCAGGAGCAGAAGCGTGCTATGCAAGGTCAATCACCTTATATTATTAATGCTGGCTTGAACTATAATGACTTTGAAAGTGGCTGGCAGGCTAACGTATCATACAACGTATTTGGTAAGCGAATTTTCGCGGTGGGTGATCGCAGTCAGAATGGTACCCGTCAAAATGCTACGCAATATGAGATGCCAAGAAACCAGCTTGACTTTACAGTGTCAAAATCATTCTCTGAAAAAGTCGAGTTGAAATTTGGTATACAGGATATACTTAATCAAAGGTATAGACTAATCCAGGACTCAGATGGCAACAAGAATATAAATGGTATTGACGAATCTATTCAAAATTACAAGGCTGGTCAATACATTACACTGGGAGTGACGTACAAGATCTATTAAGACAGAGACGAAAAACAGGAGCAGTACGCTCCTGTTTTCATTTTCAGAACTTGTTTACAATAGATAAACAATCGCTAATACTTGCTTAACACGAACATAATACTCTACCTATAGCTTTGTCGCAAATTCAAAAAAGAATAATCATGAAAAATCTGAAAAAATTAAGCTACCTGATGGCCCTGTTAGCTTTGTCGTTTGCAATGACACTGACGTCTTGCGATGATGACGATAATGATGATACAGATACCACAACAGAGAATCAACTGACTGGTACTATAACAACTAACACTACATTAGTGGCTTCTAAGAAATATACTCTGGTTGGTAACGTGTTTGTTCAGTCTGGCGTAACGTTGACCATCGAGCCTGGTACTATAATTTTTGGTGATAAGACTTCAAAAGGTTCTCTTATTATTGATCGTGGTGCTACTATCAATGCAGCGGGTACAGCTGATAAGCCAATCATTTTTACTTCTTCTGCACCAGTAGGATATCGTAACTATGGAGACTGGGGTGGTGTGATCCTTCTTGGTAAAGCACAAAACAACCAGAGTGCTAGCCAGTCAATCGAGGGTATTTCAGCTGCTTCAGGCGATGCCGGTAAATATGGTGGAACTGCTGACAATGATAACTCAGGAACACTTACTTACGTGAGAATTGAGTTCGCTGGTATAGCATTATCAACGGATAACGAAATCAACGGTCTTACACTGGGTAGCGTAGGAAGTGGAACAACCATTCACCACATCCAGGTGTCATATTCTGGTGACGATTCCTTCGAGTGGTTTGGTGGTACAGTAAACGCACAATATCTGGTTGCATATCGCGGATGGGATGATGATTTCGATACAGACTTTGGTTATAGAGGTAAAGTTCAATATGCGGCTTCATTCCGTGATCCTAACATCGCTGATAAATCAGGTTCAAATGGTTTTGAATCAGATAACGATGGAACTGGCACTGCAAACACTCCTAAAACATCTCCTGTATTCTCAAACGTTACATGGTTTGGTCCGTATGCATATGCAGCATTAAGTGGTAGCGCAGCGAGCTCTAACTATCAGTTCGGTGGACACCTGAGAAGAAATTCTGATATACAGATCTACAACTCAGTTCTGGTTGGTTCTAGATTTGAAGCTGTACACTTCGATAAGACCGGTGCTAATGCAGTGTTTGTTGGTAACTATATCGGAAGATCTGGTGTTAGCGTAAGCAAAGCTGTTAAGAAAGTTACTACCGGTAACAACTACGATGACTCCAGCTTTGATGCTGATAACTTTATCGAAGCAGATCAGGCTACAGTTGATCTTTCTTCAAAGTTTGCTGGTTTGTCGACTGCTACATCACTTGATATCAACAATCCTTCTGCTTTGCTTGCAAACGGTTCATCACTGCTTTCAGGTGCTAAAGAAGTTCCATCAGGTGTGGAGCAGACTGAATATATCGGTGCATTCAACAACAGCAATAACTGGATGTCAGGTTGGACAAGCTTCACCCCGAACACTAATACATACTAAGCGTAAAAGTTCATTGTCTGATATTTCGAAAAAGAGCCCACCTGTTTGGGCTCTTTTTTATTTGGTACATTTGCAATCTTATGCGGATACTCTATATTTTCTTGGCAATCGCGATTCTTGCTTCTTGCAAGAACAGAGACTACAATCCTGCGCTATATATATCAAAACAGGAACAGGATAGTTTGATCTACAACGTGATCCGGTACTCATCAAAATTGCCACCGAACTCTAATCACGAGAATAAATTCGAATCAAGGTTTGATGAATATTATCGTGCAGTTGCTGCGGACTATGATATACGCGCATACTATAAAGATGAGAAAGGAACGCACTATTTTTTAATGACGCGTCCTGCCAGAAGTATTACACCAATGCGCGAAAGTATAGGTTGTAAAATCGTATTTGGTCCCGGTAAAGAAATACGAGAGTATGAAGAAGTATTTCGCACATGGAAGATGCCTGACGATCAGCTCAATGAAAAATTTCCAATGCTGTTCGACAAGATGGTACGAGGTGAATCACTCGAAAAGTATTATCCCAAGAATGCTGGCGATCAGTATATAGAATTCCCGGACGGAAGATTTTATTTTGACAAGACAGAAAGAAAATGGCGCGATCATTTAATGGATAGCCTTAATAGCCGTCAATAGCAATGAGCAACAGAGAGCAAGAGGATCGTTGCCGGATTCTCCCTATTATACAATGTGCAAGGAGCGAAGTAATTAATTCACTTTCCGTTGGCGCTCCTTATGTAATTCTGTAACTTTTTTTATCTGCTCACCAGCCGTTGCTACCGAGTCTTGGTCGAGTTTATTCTTTTCTATTTTTTTCAGGAGCAGTTCGTTTTCGAGTTTGTTATTCTCGAGTGCTTTTTCAAGCTGTATCTTTTCGCGTTTGTTGTCTTCAATTTTAGTAAGCAGTGTTTTGTTCTCGTTTACGAGTCGTTGTTTTTGTTTTTCAACTGCCTGGTATGCACGGTTTGTTTCATCGATTTGCACTTGAATTTTGTCACGGTAAAATTTAACGCCGAAGTCATAAAGCATTTTTTCAAGTTCTTTGTGCACAGCAGCAGCATCGTCTGCAGACCATGCAGAAGTTTTGATACCGATCCATGCTGTTGAAGTTTTTCCATTGTCTTTTACGAGAGCGAAGACAGGATTTGTGTATGTGCGACCGTTGATAGCAGGCTCTGCCAATGAGAGAATGCCTTCACTTTGTTTTGGCTTTCCATAAATTTTTAGAAATTTGACGAAAGACGTATTCACTTCACTGAGTGACCCGTCCAATTCTACTGCATAACCTTCCGCGACCTCTCCCTTAACGTTGGAGTTTTCCTTTTTTACTTTTACCGTCTGAGCTGACATTGATAGCGTACTGAACAGCAGTATTGCGATCAGTGTAAACTTTTTTGTGAAGAACATGTTTAGAGTATATTTATTTACAAGTCACCAAAACTAAATAAAAATTGAGTTCGAAAAATATATTAATCACAGGAGCTTCCGGATCCATCGGAACGCGATTGACACAAGTACTGCTTGAACAAGGACACCAGGTGGCGCATCTAAGTCGTAATCACCAACGGAGTAAAGCAAGAATATATTTGTGGGATATAAATAAAAAACAAATTGATCCGCATGCCTTCGAAGGAATCGATACCATTATTCATCTCGCGGGCGCAGGTATAGCTGATAAACCCTGGACTGATGAACGTAAATGGGAGATACTGAAGAGTCGCACGCAATCAACCAAGTTGCTCTTTGAAGAACTGCAGAAGCACAAGCATTCTGTAACCACATTTATCTCTGCTTCTGCAATTGGCTACTATGGTTTTGAAGACAACGAAAAGCTCTATAAAGAGAATGACGAATCAGGAACGGATTTTCTTGCCAATGTAGTGCGTCAGTGGGAAGCGGAGATCGATCGTATCACGGAGTTAAACATTCGTGTGGTAAAGATCAGAATCGGTATAGTGTTAGACACGAACCATGGTGCGTTAAAAGAACTTATCAAACCGATAAAATATTTTGCCGGTGCTCCGCTGGGTACAGGCGATCAATATGTAAGCTGGATCCACCTTGATGACCTAATAGCTATATTTATAAAAGCCGTGCAGGATGAGACAATGCAAGGTGCTTATAACGGTGTAGCGCCAAATCCGGTAACGAACCGTGAGCTTACAAAAGCAATAGCCACTCAGTTGCGTAAACCACTTTTTCTCCCTGCCGTGCCTGAGTTTATACTAAAAGTAATGCTGGGTGAAATGGCGAATCTTGTACTACAGGGAAATAAAGTCTCCTCTGAAAAAATAGAGCAAACCGGATTAAAGTTTCAATATGAAAAAATAGAGAAGGCATTGGCGAACCTTCTTCCCGGGAAAATATAGGCCGCTATATATAGCAGGAGTTTGTCATTTGCTCAGAACGGTTTGTTCATTACAAACTCCTGTTGTAAAAATCGCTCGCGCGGAGCAAGTTCGCGCTGCTTCAATTTTTCAGGAAGGTTGGCAGGATCGCCCGGGTATCCTACCGCTATAAATACACCTACATCATAGGTGTTCGGTATATTAAAGCTCTCAACTGCTTTCAGGTGATTGAACCCTGCCATTTGCCGAACCTGTAGTCCCATCTCAACAGCCTGTAGGGACAGGAATGAGTTCGCTCCGCCCAGGTCATACATCGCGTGAGCATTGGCGCTGCCATAGTGCGTGAAGTCTTTTCGTGCCAGACTCAGTATTAACAATGGTGCGTCCTTTACCCATATCCGATTGCCTTCATTGAGACAATCAAACATCTTATTCCACATCTCCGGTTGCTCTCGCGTAGCATAAATATATACCCAGGGTTGCTCGTTGCTGCTCGAAGGAGCCCATCGCGTGGCCTCGAAGAGCGAGCAGATTTTATCTGCGGCAATAGGCTCGTTTGAAAAAGCGCGTATACTCCTGCGCTTCTTTATCAGTTCCAGAACCGGGTGTTCTATGCTGGACGATTTTTCCATTGCTGACATACTTGTTTACGTTCAAAGTTACACATTCTCTTAACCAACAAACAATATGGTTACAACAGTGGTTCTTTCCCACAGGCGGGTTGCTTCCATGATCGTGGCATTCATGGATTTATAAAATATTTGTAAACTTGTTACTTGTCGTTAAAGGGTTTATAAGATGATTCGGTATACAACCACCATTTTAAAATTTAACAAGAAGGGAGAAAAGACGGGCTGGGTTTACATCGAGATCAGCGAGAGTCAGGCACAAAAGCTGAAGCCGGATACGCGCGTTTCGTTTCGGGTGAAAGGTATGCTGGACAGTTTTGCCTTTGAGAAAGTTGCTTTGTTGCCAATGGGTGACGGCTCGTTTATCATGCCCGTAAATGCCACCATGCGAAAGGCTATAGGGAAGAAAGAAGGTGACAAGGTAAAGATTGAGATGGAGCTGGATGAGCGCAAGCTGACACTTTCACCGGACCTTATGAAATGCCTGAAGGAAGAACCGGAATCATTAGCATTCTTTAAATCACTCACCATGTCGCACCAGGTTTATTTCAGTAAATGGATTGAGAGCGCCAAGACGAGTGCAACAAAAACAAAACGTATCGTAATGGCGCTGACGGCCTTCAGCAAAAAACAGGGCTATCCTGAAATGATACGTGAAAACAAGAATAAATTTTGATTCTGAAAAAGTATATATAGTATCAGGCGTTACAGCGGACACATTCCACTGTAACACCTGTATATAGATAGATTAGATTGCGCCCGCTTTGATCTCGTCTACTACACTTGGATCAAGCAAGGTTGTTGTATCGCCAAGATTGGAAGTATCACCCTCCGCAACTTTTCTTAAAATTCTTCGCATGATTTTTCCGGACCGGGTTTTAGGAAGTCCGCTTACGAATTGAATTTTGTCGGGCTTCGCTATAGGACCAATGATCTTTGATACTGTTTCCTTTATCTCTGCACGCAGTTTGTCTTCTTCGCCTGGTTTTTCGTAACAGATTACAAAGGCATATATACCTTGTCCTTTTATATCATGCGGGAAACCAACCACGGCTGTTTCGCATACTGCGGAATGTTCGTCAATGGCACTTTCAATTTCTGCCGTGCCCAGGTTATGACCCGATACAATGATGATATCGTCTACCCGTCCTGTTATACGATAGTAGCCGTCTTCATCACGTTTGCAGCCATCGCCTGTAAAATATTTTCCGGGGAAGCTTGAGAAGTATGTTTCCTTGAAACGCTGATGATCACCATAGATCGTACGCGCCATTGCAGGCCACGGATATTTAATGGTAAGTCTTCCTTCAATGTTATTGCCTTCTATCTCTAGTCCGCTTTCATTCATTACCGCGGGCTGTACGCCTGGTAGCGGTAACGTTGCGTGAGCGGGTTTCAGATTCGTAACATTCGCTATTGGTGAAATCATAAAACCACCGGTCTCGGTTTGCCACCAGGTATCGATTACCGGACATTTATCTTTTCCAATATGCTTGCTATACCATTGCCACGCTTCTTCATTTATAGGTTCGCCAACGCTTCCTAATACTTTCAGAGATGACAAATCATACTTCTCAACAAAACTCAACGGAGCCTGTTGCAGCGAACGTATAGCAGTAGGTGCTGTATAGAATATATTTACTTTATGCCGTTCAATTGCCTGCCAGAATCGTCCCCAGTCTGGCCATGACGGCACACCTTCAAACATAACCGTGGTTGCTCCTGCTGATAAAGGTCCGTACAGGATATAGGAGTGTCCGGTAATCCAACCTATATCTGCCGTACACCAGTATACTTGCCCTTCGTGATACTGAAAGGCGGTTTGAAATGTATAGTTGGTATATACCATATAGCCGCCACATGTATGAACCATACCTTTCGGTTTACCGGTAGAGCCGGAAGTATAGAGTATAAAGAGCATGTCTTCAGCATCCATCTCTTCGGCTTCACATTGAGGTGCAGCATTTTTAATTTCATCGTGCCACCACACATCGCGTCCGGCTTTCATTGGTGCGTTGGAGCGAGTGTGTTCTTTCACAATAACTTTTGATACATCAGGGCAATTTTCCAATGCCTGGTCGATAATGCCTTTCAGATTTATAGTCTTTTCACCGCGGTATGCGCCATCCGATGTAACAACAATTTTACATCCTGCATCGGTAATACGATCCGTCAGTGATTTAGCGGAGAAGCCGGCGAATACTACAGAATGTACTGCACCTATACGCGCGCAGGCTAATACAGCATAAGCGAGTTCCGGTATCATAGGCAGGTAAATACATACGCGGTCGCCTTTCTTAACACCATTTGCCTTTAGCATGTTGGCCGTACGGCATACCTCTTCATATAGATGTTGATACGTTATATGTTTAGCGCTGTCTTGCGGATTGTTAGGCTCCCAAATGATAGCGGTTTGATTAGCACGTTTGGTAAGATGACGATCAAGACAGTTTTCAGTAATATTTAGTTTGCCTCCTATAAACCATTTTACTTCCGGTTTTAGAAAATCCCACTCGAGCACTTTATCCCATTTCTTTCTCCAGTAAAAATTGCTGGCGACCTCACTCCAGAAATTTTCGGGATGTTCCACGCTTTTTTTATACTGTTTTTGGTAGTCGTCAAAAGTTCTGATCACGTTCATGGTTGTTGTTTGCAGGTTTTTTTAATGAAAAGTTTTAATGTTTTAAAGTTTGTTGGCAACCTAATTTAATAAAGTAGCGTCCGGGAGTTTATAAAAACAAGTGTGATAAAATTCTATCCTTTTTCCGGAAATTCAAATTTTGTTTCAAAGTGTGTTCTAACACACTGATAAAATTTTGGATTTCCTTATCTCAGGTTTATGCAGGATTTAAGTGCTTCCATAGTTACATATAAGAACTCAGCAAGTATGCTGGCACAAACTGTGCATAGCTTTTTAAAAGGAACGACAGATTCAAAACTGTTTATACTGGATAACTCTCCGACAGATGATTTGAAATACCTCGC
Organism: uncultured Chitinophaga sp.; assembly: GCA_966211525.1. Lineage (GTDB taxonomy): Bacteria > Bacteroidota > Bacteroidia > Cytophagales > Cyclobacteriaceae > Ohtaekwangia. Next base: position 17,911 of record CBIHOZ010000014.1, read on the forward strand.
CTATAACAGTCGTATTCAATATATATTCAACAATAAAAATGTTGGCTTTGGGGCTGGCCATAATATTATACTCAATAAGATTCTGAATGAATCGAAGTATCACATCGTACTGAATCCGGATGTTTATTTTGACGAGAATGTGATCTCCAAACTTTATAATTTTATGGAGCAACATCACGAAGTGGGCCATGTAATGCCTCGAGTACTTTACCCGGATGGAACACTTCAGCCGCTTTGCAAATTATTACCGAGTCCTAAAGTTTTAATTATGCGTAGATTTTTGGGGTTCTTAAAGAATACACTGGAGACCGAGAATCAACACTACGAGCTGCACTTTTCGGGGTATGATAAAATTATGAACGTACCTTTTCTCTCGGGTTGCTTTATGTTTCTTAGAACAGAAGCTCTTAAGAAAGTAGGCCTGTTTGATGAGCGCTTCTTCTTATATACTGAAGACACAGACCTGACGAGAAGAATGCATAAGTATTATCAGACTTTATATTTCCCCGATGCAACCATCTATCATCATCATGCCCGGGGGTCGTATAAAGATATCAGGCTGCTTTATTGTAATATTCTAAGCGCGGTAAAATATTTTAATAAGTGGGGATGGACATCGGATCCTGAGAGGGAGTTATTTAATGAGAGAACGCTTCATCAGTTAAAAAATATCTCATGATTAAGGATATTGAACAAATAACTTTTGCGCCATTAACGGAGAGTATCCTGCGTACAATTTTGTACTACGATATTTTCAACTATCCTTTAAAGGCAGATGAAGTTTACCGGTTTCTGCCTGCTAATCATGTATCAAAACATAGTGTGGAACAGGAATTGAAAGATCTTTCATCAAAAGGATACCTATATCAGTTCGATGACTTGTTCTGTGCGCAGAATAAAAAAGAGTTGGTCGACCGCAGGCGCAAGGGCAACACAGAGGCAGAAAAACTTCTCGATGTAGCGCGTGCGAAAGGTAAATTTATATCCGGCTTTCCCTTTGTGCGTGGTGTGCTTGCCTCGGGTTCACTCTCGAAAGGGTATATGGATGAAAATTCTGATCTCGATTTTTTCATCATTACCAAACCCGGAAGATTGTGGGTGGCCCGCATGATACTGGTGCTTTATAAACGCATTTTTCTTTTCAACTCTCATAAATACTTCTGCGTAAATTATTTTGTTGACTCTGATCATCTCGAGATCGAAGAGAAGAATATGTTTACTGCCACCGAGTTGGCAACTGTTATACCACTATGCGAGGCCGATCTATATACCCGTTTGTTTAAAAGTAACGATTGGCTTACCACGTTTTTTCCAAACTGTGAGCAGCGTTCGCTGGATGCAGTAGTGCCGGCTTCCAACGGAGTTGTGAAGAAAATACTGGAAAAGATAATTGACCTCGCAGGAGGAAGCTGGTGGGAAAATTACTTTATGAAGTTGTCACTGAAGCGATGGGAAAGTATATATAAAAAGCAATACGCGACTAACGATTTTAAAGTAGCCTTTAAAACGAAGAAGTATGTTTCTAAAAATCATCCGCGCAATTTTCAAAAAAAGGTGATAGAGCTTTATCGTGAAAAGATGGAGGGGTTCAGTAAAAAATTTAACATCGTATGGAAGTCATGAAGCGATCAGCTCTTTTTACGCATTCATACTTTTACAAGTTTGACTGGAAACAGTGGCAATTCAAGCAACCGTATCCTCCGCTCGCTACTATATTAGCGGCAGCCGTTATGCGCGAAGCAGGTTTTCAGGTTGCGTTATTTGATATAGCTCTCAAAGATTCTCCGGCAGAAGTTACCCGCGCGATTGAAACTCACAAACCATCATACTTTATTATATATGATGATGGCTTCAATTACCTCACCAAGATGTGTCTCACCAACATGCGTGAAGCAGCATTCGAAATGGCGCGAACAGCAAAAGATGCGGGTTGTATAGTAATAGCATCAAGCTCGGATGCAGCCGATCATTATGATAAATATCTTAATCATGGTGTAGACTATGTTGTTCGTGGTGAAGGTGAAGAAACGCTGAAAGAACTTTTGCTGGCGCTGGATGCCAATGCAGACATCAGTAAACTTCCAGGTATAGCGTATCGGAAGCAATCCGAAACCATCACAACACTTGCACGACCTGTAATGCGTGATCTTGATTCATTGCAGTTGCCTGCCTGGGATTTAGTAGATGTAGAGTCGTATCGCCAGATCTGGATAAAGCATCATGGCTACTTCTCCCTAAATATAGCGACCACACGCGGATGCCCCTATAAATGTAACTGGTGTGCCAAACCAATTTATGGTAATCGCTATAATTCGCGAAGTCCGCAGCATGTTTTAAGAGAAATAGAATTCCTGTTGAAGCACTATCAACCCGATCACTTCTGGATGTGCGATGATATATTCGGATTGAAGCCCGGATGGGTACAGGAATTCCGTGATCTGGTTCAGGCAAAAAATCTGAAATTCAAATATAAAATTCAGTCGCGAGCAGATTTACTGTTGGAGGAAAATACAATTGAAGCACTTGCTCAGTCAGGTGCTGATACGATTTGGGTTGGTGCAGAGTCTGGTTCACAGAAAATTCTGGATGCCATGGACAAAGGCACAACCATACAACAGATACGCGATGCTACGCGGTTGATGAAGCAGAAGGGTATTAAAGTAGCTTTCTTTTTACAGTTCGGATACCTGGGCGAAACGAAAGAAGATATTGACGCTACCATTGCCATGGTGCTCGAACTGATGCCGGATGAAGTTGGTATCTCCGTTTCATATCCGTTGCCCGGTACGAAATTTTATGATACTGTAAAGGAGCAGCTTCGTGAAAAGCAGAACTGGAGTGATTCGGACGACCTCGCAATGATGTTTAAAAGCACCTTCACAAGCGAATACTATAAAGAACTACATCGATATGTACACAGCATGTACCGGAAACGGAAGGGCTTTATCACATTAAAGAAACTCGCCCGCAATCCGCTATGTGTAAACTATAAAGATTTACGCACAGGACTCGCAACTTTTTACTATATTCCTACTGCTTTCGCCCAGCGATTAAAACTGAAGGGACTGGTTGCTGCAGGGTCATGATTATTGGGATTTCCTATTTTATTAATAAGAGTTTTTAAATACGTATTGCTTACTATATAAACTATATATGCGTATGGCTGCTCCGTTCGATCACATCGCCTCTACCTACGACTCTGTTTTTACACAGAGTGCCATCGGTCAGTTACAACGCAAACAGGTATGGCAATACCTCGAGCAAATTACTCCCGAGCTGCAAGGACTCGAAATTCTGGAATTGAATTGTGGCACCGGTGAAGATGCTGTACTATTCAGCGAGAAAGGATTCAATATCGTTGCAACGGATGTCTCTGAAGAGATGCTGAAAGTAACACAGCAAAAGGCGCATCAGTTTTCGATGCAGAGCAAGATCAGCTCGCACTATCTCGATCTCGACAGTTTTGATGAGACGCTGTTTGATAAAAAGTTTGACTTGGTGTTTTCAAACTTTGGCGGATTAAATTGTATTAACCCGGAGTCGTTTAGAAAGCTTTTGCAAAAGTTGCCGCATATACTAAATCCGAAGGGAAGATTTGTGGCGGTGATTATGCCTAAGTTCTGCTTGTGGGAGTCACTATATTTCCTTGCACGCTTTCAATTCAAAAATGTTTTCCGCCGGTGGACGCGCGATGAAGTACTGGCAGATCTCCACGGTATGTTTGTAAAAACATGGTACTTCCGTCCTTCGCAGATTAAAGCGTGGTCGTCTCAGAATTTCAGTGTCGTCAGCAGACGGCCTGTAGGCTTTGCGTTGCCTCCCTCATACCTGGAAAAATTCTTCGAACGCAGAAAACGTCTTTTGTTTGGACTGAATATTCTTGAGAAGAAACTCTTTACTATGTCTCTTCTCTCAGGCATGTCCGATCATTTTATTATAGATCTCAGGTTGCGATGAGTGTACTCCTTACGCACGGTTATTTTCTCGCAGATGATGAGAAGGAGCAAGCCATTATGCGGCCGTACGCTCCGCTGGGTATACTCTATATCTCAGCTTACCTGGAGCAGCATGGTATAGACAATGAAGTTTTCGATACTACATTTTCAACGAAAGAGAAATTCAGGAATTATCTTCAGCAACAACGGCCAGCCATCATAGGTATATATGCAAACCTGATGACCAAGCTGAATGTGTTGCAGAGTGTTCGCTTCATACGCGAAAATCTTCCCGACACTAAAATTATACTGGGTGGTCCCGATGTTCGCTACAATGCAAAAAATTACCTTGAAGCCGGAGCGCATTTTATAGTATTGGGTGAAGGCGAATCCACTATGCTTGAACTCGTTCAGACTATATATGCACACTCAGGGAAATCACTTTCAAGAGAGACTTTAGACAAAATCCGGAGCATAGCTTTTCTGCAGGAAGGCGATGTTATAGAAACCCCTGAACGCGACAAGATAAAGGACCTTGACCAACTGCCAATTCCGAATCGCAAAAAGATAGACCTGCATTTATACCTCGATGCCTGGAAAAAATTTCACGGCTCCAATGCTATATCCGTAAGTACCATGCGTGGTTGCCCCTATACTTGCAAATGGTGTAGTCGTGCGGTATATGGATTAAGCTATCGAAGACGCTCTCCTGAAAAAGTTGTACAGGAATTGGAGCAGATAAAGAATACATACAACCCCGATGCACTCTGGTTTGTTGACGATGTGTTTACGATCAGTCATAAATGGTTAACAGCTTTTCGCGATGAGCTTCAGAAGAAAAATATACTCATTCCATACGAGTGTATAACAAGAGCCGATCGCATGAATGAAGAAGTTATCAAAATGCTGAAAGAGACAGGTTGTTTTCGAGTATGGATCGGAGCTGAGAGTGGATCACAACGCGTTATCGACCTGATGGATCGCAGGGTAGATGTAAACCAGGTTCGCGACATGATCAAGCTCACCAAGAAGCATGGTATACAAACCGGTACGTTCATCATGCTCGGTTATCCCGGAGAAACCGAAGCTGATATAGAAGAAACTATACAGCATTTAAAAGAATCCGATCCTGATCACTTTACCATTACGGTGGCGTATCCAATTAAAGGAACAGAACTATACCAGGAAGTGGAAGCGTCTCAAACGGCTAATCTTGATTGGTCTACTACTACCGATCGTCAAATTGATTTTGAGCGAATGTATTCGCGGAAGTACTATGATTATGCAGTAAAGCATGTGATCAGTGAAGTAAACTATACCAAGTTAAAGCATGCACCGTTTCATTGGAGGCGAATGAAATATAAAGCAGTCTCATCTGCCAGCAAAGTGGCCATGTGGATGGCGCGACAGAACTTTTCACAGCTAAAGATCTTCTAGTGAAGAAGCAGAACATCCTATTTGTACTTAGTCTTGTCGATCCTCGCTACAAACGGCAGGGCGTATATATAATATTTCTGTTGATTGTTAGTTCTGTTTTCGATTTGTTCAGTCTCGCTTCTTTTATCCCATTGATTTTGGTAGTGCTGGATCCGAAAGAAAGCATCGCATCATCGTGGGTTGGTAAAATGTCAGAAGTTACGGGTATATATGATCCTGCTTTTACAGGCATTGCTTTTACAATGTGCGTTTTGTTGCTCATCATCTTAAAGAACAGGTTTCATCATTGGGTAACATTCAAAAAAGCATCGTACGGTTACAGCATTGCCAGTGATATTGCGACCCGAACGCTCTCCAACTACTTCGCCATACCTTATAGTAAATTTGCAGAAGCAGACTATAGTCGTGAGGTAAATCGTATCATTAACATACCCATTACATTTGCCAATAACTTTGTTATACCGGCAGGTACTATTGTCGCGGAGCTATGCATTGCTTCCATGCTTCTTGTAACGGTTGCTGTCTATGATATATACCTGCTCGTATTCATCGCAGCGATTGTTGCACCGGTTGGCCTGGTGTACTTTATCAAACGAAAACAATTGCGTGCCGTCAGTAAAGAACTGAAGTCAGCTTATCCGCAGATATTGAAACACACATTGCAAAGTGTCGAAGGACTTGCTGAAATCCGTTCGTTCGGTAAAGAAGAGTTTTTTAAGACTCGGTTTCATACAGCTTATCATAATCTGGGCAGACTTTTTTCCAAAGATCACACAGCAAGTGTTAACGCAGCGCGGATAACGGAGGTAGTAGCCGCTGCCTGCATTGGTGCAGTAATTATATATGTGTTGCTAAGCAAACAAAGTTATGAGCAAACGCTATTGCTCATAACGATATATGCTGGTGCCGGCTTTCGGGCAATCCCATCCATCAACCGGATTTTCAGCGCATCGCTTCAAATGAAAACGCATGAGTATGTACTTGAAGAGATTAAACAAATGGTTGCCGTTGAAAGAAGAGCTCCGGATCAATCTGTTAGAGCATTACCTTTTGAGACTTCCATCATATTGAACAATATCTCATTTGCACATACGATCGGTCAGTATATATTGAAAAATATACAGATGACGATCCACAAAGGCGAGAAGATTGCGTTGATGGGTAAATCCGGAAGCGGCAAGACTACCCTGTTATTGTTGTTGATGCGCTATATCACCGAGCTGTCGGGAGATATTACCGTTGACGATTTAAAAATGGAATCACAGCACAGCGCGAGCTTCCGAAAACTCATGGGCTATGTGCCCCAAAGTGCGTATATACTCGATGCTTCCATTGCCGAGAACATTGCCTTTGGAATTGAAGCTGCAGAAATAGACTCAGATAAAATAACCAAACTTGTTTCCGATCTTGATCTTCAGTCGTGGGTCAATACGCTACCCGAAGGTATACATACGCGTATAGGTGAAAGAGGTACAAAAATATCCGGTGGCCAGCGGCAAAGGCTGGCCATAGCACGTGCATTGTATTATAATGCAGAAGTGTTACTGCTGGATGAAATAACAAATCAATTAGACAGTCAGACTGAAGAAGCCGTAATGCATCTATTGCAAAGTGACATTTTTGCAAACAAGTCCATTATTTTTATAACACATAAGCCACATCTTTTGCGGTACTTTGATACGATATATACTCTACAAGATGGGAAACTTGAGAGTATAGCAAGGCAACCCGTTCATTCCTGAAATGTTATCATGCAAGTTCATAGTATATCTGCGCATCCTTTCGTCAGCATTATTCTCCCAACCTATAACCGCGCCCATCTGGTGGCCGAGACAATCGGAAGCATTTTAAATCAAACCTATTTACATTGGGAGTTAATAATTGTAGATGATGGCTCAGATGATGAAACAGAAAATCTGATAGGAAAAATTATAGATAATCGCATACGGTATATTAAGCTGAAACGAACAGGACAACTAGGTGCTGTGCGAAATGCCGGTTTAGCGAAAGCCACAGGTGAGCTGATAGCATTTGCAGATTCAGACGACTTGTGGCGACCCGATAAGCTCACGTTTCAAGTGAAACTTTTGGAAGAAAAACCGCAGGCAGAATTCACAATTTCTGACGGTGAAGTTTTCGGTGAGACGAATGCGACATTACGGCAGCGTGAAAGCATTTTCGAAGGTTCACTGGTGTGGCCAATTCTGGAAGAGAAACGTTTTGTGTTTTATACACCTTCCTGGCTTTTCAGACGCAGTGCCCTTGACAAGATAGGGATGATCGATGAGACCTTGAGCGGAGGCTCAGAGTTCGAGTTCTTTTTGCGAATGAGTGCTGCATGCCGTGGTATATTTACCAGTGAGCGACTCGTTAGAATAAGACGACACGCAGGAAACCTGACGGCAGATCCAGCTGTGGGTATAAATCGCTTTGCAAACATGATGAAATTTGTGACACGTTTGCGCGACACAAATCACTTGACTGCGCATCAATACAGGTCGCTCATGAGCAACTATCATTATAAAATAGCATTGTTCTATAGCGGTTGTAAAGACTATAAACGGAGCACCTCTAATTTTTTAAGTTGCATTAAATTTACGCCCCTTCACTGGAAAGCCTGGGTCCGACTAGTATCGACAGCTTTCAGGCCCTATATTTAGGGGATGCTTCAAGGAAAAAGTATCCTACTCATCGCGCCTTATTATCATGGCTACCAGCATGTTTTGAAGCGTGCATTGGAAAGCCTGGGTGCTTCGGTGGTGTTGCTCGAGAACAAAGCTTTTAAGTACGATCCGCTGAACAGAGGCACCCAGTGGTTTGAAGCTTGGTTTTGCAAAAAGCGTAGGTATATACATAGCCAGATTTATCCTATCACCAATAAGAAGTTTGACGCCTGTTTGCTTATAAACCTGTTCTCTTTTCATCCCACGATCATTGAAAATCTAAGAAAAGCGAATCCGTCCATCAAATGCATCTTATATATATGGGATAACATACGGGGCTATCAGTGGCAACCATTCTTTAAGTATTTTGATGATATCGTTACGTTTGATCCGGCAGAGGCAAAAGAACATGCTATAAGGTATCTTCCGAATTTTTATCCAGCCATTTCTGCGCAAATTGAAAAGAACAAATTCGATCTTCACTTTGTAGGTTCGCTTCAGGCACACCGATTAATAATCCTGGAGCGCATAGAAGCTATATATAGGGATGAAAGAAAAAGCTTTTTCTTTTATCTGTACGTTCCGCCAACCTATAACCGTTTCAGAAATAACCGGCTTGTTTATACCATGAGCAACCTGTTCCCAAGTAAATTTAAAGGCTATAAACGCCAGTATAACATTCAGAAAGGACGTATAGAACACACGTTGATCCATCGTGATCCAATGGATCTTGACGCAACTATACAAACTATGGCTCAATCATACTGTGTTATCGATCTTCCTTATCCATTTCAAACAGGAAGTACACATCGTGTTGTGCAGGCTCTCGCACTTGGCAAAAAAGTGCTCACTACAAACCAGTCGGTTATATACGATTCATTTTACCACCCCGACTGGATAAAGGTTATTACAGAATCAGTTCGTGAGATAGATTGGAACTGGGTATATAGTAAACATAATCATCCTCCTGATCTAAGCTCGCTCCGAGTTGACAACTGGCTGTTACAAGTGTTTTCTTCCCTCCGCTAGGTCACGTATATATTTATAGTTTGCTGAACAGTCCATTGGATATCATGTTGACGTGTCCAGTCGCGAGCTAATATTTTTGTTTGATCTATATAATCTTTGTCCAATAATTTTTCAATCACAACGCTTGCCAGCCCTTCGTAGTCTTTAACGGCTACCGTTGAACAGCATTGTGGCAGATCAAACATCAGCCCCACGGCAGTTCCAAATACGAGCAAACCGACACTCATTGCTTCTGTCACTACTTCGCATTGTCCTTCTGAAAGTGATGTGTGAAGAAGTACATCTGCACGATGATAAAATTCCGGTAATTTTTCATAAGCCACCGGCTTTACAAGCGTTATATGGTCTTGTAGTTTAAGTGCCTCTGCCAAATCACGAATTTGCTTTTCCGAAGTGCCGGTTCCGATGATCGTAAGATGAGCATTGATATTTTTTCGGATAATATCAAAAGCACGCAAGAGCGTGACCTGATCTTTTACCGGATGAAAATTACCTATGTGGAGGAACTGTACGGGATCTTGAAGCGGCTTATCGCGATACGTAAAGAGTTGTGTATTTATACCCCATGGAATTACAAGCGGCTGCGATTTGAGTCCATACCGTTTCAGATTTTCAGTGAGATACTGCGTGAGTACCGTTGGTGTTGTTGCGTGATCCAATGTCCAGATAACAAGCTTGCGTGAAAGACGACTTCTTAACTGCCCGTAGTTAATCTCTGGTAAAGCTATAGCATCACCACCGAGTACGCTTACTATGCTTTTTACCTTGAATATTTTACCCAGTAGTACTGCCAGGAATCCCGAAGGTAAAATCCAAAAGCCATGGATAGCCTCAAACTTTTTAACAAAATGTTCTTTCTTGAAAAGACGGTACAATAGAAAGCTTTTCAGAAAATTATTACGCAATGGTATACTGACGAGTTTGAATCCTTCCGGGATATAGTCTTCGTTTACTTTGAATAACGAGAATACAACAATATCAAATTGCTTGGCAAGCTCTTTTACTTGCCTTTCTAACACGGGTACACCCATATTATTCGGACCGGTTCCTATACCACCGGGTATTATAATGGCTATTCGTTTTTTTGATACACTCATGTGAGTTGATTAATAACCGAAAGCATTTTACTCGCTATAGCATCAAAGGAAAGATGCCGTTGATATTGCGCGATAACTCGCTTTTGTTCTTCTTCAATTTTGATCTGTGCACTTTTTAGCAACGCATCTTTCAGCGCGTCAGCATCACCAGCTTCAAAAAGAAAACCGACTTCTGCATGATTGGTCATCATACGAAAAGAGGGAATGTTAGATAATATAGGAATACATCCACACGACATCGCTTCGCATACTGCCGTGCCACTTCCTTCATAGTGTGAAGTAGAGATAACAAACGCGGCCTGGTTATACCATTGTAATAGCTCTGCGTGATTTACATCCTCTATGAGTGTAATCCTAGGGGTAGCGCCCCCATCGTCAAGTAACTGCTTTGTTTCACGGAGAAGCATATCGCCTCTGAAAATCAGTAACAGCCTTGCGTTCGGATTTGTCGCTATAAATTGCTGAAAGGCTTTTATCAGTGTAAAGGGATCTTTGTTGGCGTCAAGCCGGCCAACCCATATATAGGTGTGGGTATATTCGGGTGTTGCTTTTTGTATTTCTTCTATGCTATAAAATGTAGAAGACACTTCCATCACCTCATGAATTTTAGCTGCTTCTTTAATTTGTCTGGCGCGTATCCATGGAGCAGCCAGATCATGGGATGTAAAGAAATATGCATCAATATATCGGTCGGCTATTTTCTGTAAAAATCTTTTATAAAAGCGTAACGGTTTTTCTGCATGATGCTGTACAACAATTTTAGTTTGTTTGGTTAACATCAAACGCAGCCACAGCAATTGCCACGGAAATACAAGACCATGAACCACCACTACATCCGGCTGTAAGCATTTAACATACCGATTGATTCTGAAGGGAAATATACCTTCCCATCTTTGAAGATTCAGAAAGTGATATTCAACACCATGTCGCTGCAGAACACCTTCATGCGAAATGCAATGAACGCTTTTCACCACAGCCTGTTTCGTCATGCCGTCCAGTATTCCTGTAAAGAAACTCAGATGATTTAACCATGCAATCGGATCATATTGCTCCTGGCAACGAGCGTATGACAGATGGATGATATTCATAAGAGGTGGTATATGTTACAGTTTCGCTAAAAGTAGAAATCCTTTTCTGAAAACACGATAGTGCGTGATCGATTAATGTGTGGTCGATTAAAAAAATTACTTTTTAACCAAGGCATCCTTTCCAGAAGCTGTAACGTCCTGTATACGGCTAGCCACGTGTTCGCGTGGATAAGCCAACATCAGGTGTTATCTTTAGTAAAAGTTTATGAATAAAGTAATTCTGTTTAATCCCAGAAGTGCGCGGGCCAAGCATCGTATACCCAACTCTATATTGCAGGTTGGTGCTTCTATCCAGGGAAAGTATGAATACGTGTTTGTAGATGGAAATCTGGAAAAAGATCCGTGGACAAAAATTTCGAATTACCTTAAAACAGGTGAGTTTAAATTTTTTGGAAGCACAGTAATGCCAGGTCCTCAATTAAGCCAGGCTATACCCTATAGCAAAAAGATTCGTCAGCTTTTTCCGGATGTTATTACCATATGGGGCGGATACTTTGCGGCAAATCAGTATAGATCTGTTTTACAATCTGACTTTGTTGACTTTGTTATTAATGGCCCGGGTGACGAAGCATTCCCACAGTTGCTGGATGCATTGACAAATAATCAATCCTACGAATCCATTCAAAACCTGATCTATAAAAAGAATGGTAACATTATTAAAACGCGACAAGCTCCATTACTTGACCAGGACACGCTGCCACAGTTTCCCTATGAACGGTTAAACTCTTTTTACCCGGTGAGAAATTATCTGGGTAAAACATTTTTAGGCAAACGCACTGCATCCTATCACTCCAGTTTCGGTTGTCCCTTTACATGTTCATTCTGTGCCGTGGTGCCAATCTATAATGCGCGTTGGAAAGGTAAATCTGCACAGCTTATATATAATGATATAAAGTATCTGAAAGATGTGCATGGTGCGGATGCTGTGGAATTTCATGATAATAACTTTTTTGTAAACGAGAAAAGAACGGTTGAATTTTCAAAGCTTATAAAAAATGAAAATATAGCGTGGTGGGGAGAAGGACGAATTGACACGATTGATAAATATAGTGATGAATCCCTTGCTATCATGCGTGAAGCAGGTTGCCGCATGATCTTCCTCGGAGCGGAAACCAGTAATGACGATCTGCTGAAGAAAATGGATAAGGGCGGAACGCAATCTACTGAACAAATGAAACAGTTCGCTGCACGCTTGAAGAAATTCGATATCATTCCGGAATATTCATTTGTACTGGGCTTCCCTGCGGAAACACCCGAAAAGGTAATGGCGCAGATCGATCAGGACATACGGTATATCAAAGAGATCAAAGCTATAAATCCCAATACAGAGATTATCATATATGTATATAGTCCTGTACCGACCGAAGGTTCGGAAATGTATGAGCAAGTGAAGAAGTCGGGCTTTAGTTTCCCGGAGCGTCTGGAAGACTGGCTTAACCCCGAGTGGCAAAATTTCGATTTGCGAAAAAATCCACTTACACCATGGCTCACGCCTCGCATGATTAATAAGATACTTGGTTTTGAAACGGTGTTGAATGCGCAGTACCCGACCGTATCAGATTTTAAACTCACCGGTTTGCAGCGAAATGTAATGCGTGCACTCTCAGGTATACGCTATCGCTTGAACTTTTTTGACTTCCCGTATGAATTGAAAGCACTTCAAAAATACTGGTTGCATTACCGTCAGCCAGAGATAGAAGGATTCTTAATGGAGTGATGCTGTGAATACACGAAAAAAAATTTTGAACCTCCTGCATCCTGTACTCAAGCCACTATCGCAGTGGTATTTGTCGCGCACACGCAATTATCGTTATCAAGACATTCGTCTCAAGATATACCCGGGGGTTTTTCATCCGGGACTATTCTTCAGTACCAAAGTAGTGCTCAATTACCTGGCGTCACAAAGTATAAAAGGTAGTACTGTGTTGGAGCTGGGTGCCGGCAGCGGACTGATCGCTATATATTGTGCAAAGCAGGCAGCGCGCGTTACGGCAAGTGACGTAAATCCGGTTGCGTTAAAAAACATCAGGGCGAATGCCGATGCCAATCAGGTTAATGTTGAAGTTATAGCTTCCGATCTGTTCGACAATCTGAATCCTTCGTCCTTTAACTGGATTATTATAAATCCTCCTTACTATCCCAAGAATGTAAAGAAGGATAGTGAACTCGCCTGGTATTGCGGAAAGAACTTTGAATATTTTGAAAGGCTATTTACACAGTTGAAATCTGCTTTGCTGGACCATCAGAAAATAATCATGGTGCTCTCGGAAGATTGTAACATTGCCAGGATAAAAGCTATAGCATCTTCACAGAATATAGCATTGAAAAATATATATCAACAACAACTGGCTGGCGAACGGAACTATATATTCCAGTTGATTAATGAATAAAGTCGGGTTCGTATACGGAAACATCCCGGGCTTCGTCAGGTACACGGATTGGTTCAAAGGGTGCCAGTGCTTCAACCTGGCTGCGGAAATATAGTTCATCACCGAGAAGTGCAAACTCACCATGAGCATGTGTAGAAATACCTTGCAGTTTTTTCTTCGTTTCTTCCAATGTCAATCCCCATTCTGCTGCAAGCCGCTCGGCAGAAGGTTCTGTAAAAGACAAGTATAGCAACTCCGCCTTTGTGTGAAGATGCTGTTTCGTAAAGTCTATGTCGGATGAGAGAGTAGCTCTATAGTCTTCAATAAGCTTGGTGAACTGATTAATTTTAGCTTTGAATTCAGCAGTAGAGTAATACCCTATCAAAGTATGGTTGTCATTGTACGGTGGTTGCAGACTTGTTTCATGACACCACAGGCACTTGGCTGGTTTACCTGCGGCTGTTAATGCAGGCGAGGCTGCTGCTTTCAAATTTCCATTACTGTCATATAACCCTATGCGCAGTTGACCACTCGCCATTAAGTCGATGGTTTCGAATTCTTCTCCATCAAACGTTCCTGCTTCTATAGAGCCATTCCCCTCCACGGCAACAAAGGCAATTTGTAAAGCGTGACTTGCTGAACTCACCTCAATAAGCCTGTTGCCAAACGCAATGGTAGATTTGAGTATTGCAGCTTTCTTCTGATCAAATGAATACAAACTGCGGAACGATGTATACTTTTCAGGCACACCCGTAATGGCAAAATAATGATGTGTGCTGTTTAGTGTAAGCATCACAAATCTTCCCAGGTCAATGCCGTTAAGTAATCTATATTCGTCTGAATTTTTTAGCGCTGGTATGATTTTCTGCAGCGCAGCTTGTGCGTTTGTGTTGAAGCCCGTCTTTGTAAAATCAACTGCGAAGTGCGTGTCGCTTTGCCATTCAATAGCTTGCTCCATGGAGCCAGTCGGAAGCTCGGCCCCGAGAAAAGAAAGACTCCATGCCAGTCCGGTTACTATATCTTCCCTGGTTTCATCCGGATATGCCTTCACCCACCGAAGAGTAATTTTTAGATCATCGGTTGGTTGCGGTTCGAGGTCGTTGTAGGTACAGGAGTTCCACAGGATAAATATAGCTATGGATACCGTGAGCAGTTTGAACAACTTCATGCATGCAATATTGCATGAAGATAGCAACTTTCAGGAATATATACCTATATAATATACTCCACCCCTACTGCTACAAGCGCTCCAAACACGGCCACCGCCATTTTTTTTGCATTAAAGCGATGATCCGGACTGCTTTCAAAAACTATTGTGGTAGATATATGTAAAAAGTTTCCGCAGACAAGAGCATACAGAAGGATCAGTCCTTCTTCGGTAAGGATCTCAGCATTGGCGAGCGAGCTGCTGATGAGCAATCCAAACGGGGCTGCCAATGAAAAACCAATGAGATACGGCAGTGCTTTGTGTTTTGATCCTAACTGAAAAGACAGTACAGTCATTAAGGCGAAAGCAGCGGGCGCGCGGTGAAGTGCTATACCGAGAAGAATTGCGTTTATATCATAATGTGGTCCCATGTGTGCAGGTTCTGCCAGCATGCCGCCTTCCAGGAAGGCGTGAATACAAAGCGCTACCAATAACACAATGGCTGATATAGACTTTTGTGTTTGATCGTGTGAGTGATAGTGATGATGATCGTGCGTGTGATGTTCGTGTTTGTGAATATGTCCGTGTTCGATACCTGACGTAAAATACTCGAGTAGTTGTTGCAGGAAGAAGCCTCCCAATACAAATAGTCCGATCCACTCGGTTGCTATAGGTTGATGGTACAGCTCCGGTAAAATGTGAATAACGGTTATTCCAAACAGGTAAGCACCGGCAAACACCAAAAGCAATTTAAACGTGGTTGGTTTACTTTTGGGAACCAGGTATATAAACAGACCGGATAACAGCGGTGTGAGAAATAGTACAAGTAATTTTAGCGTCATGGGGTTTCGTAGTTCAGCGTTTCAGCGTAACGTGATTTTTTATTTTTGGTGATATATATATAGCGGTAGTGCCATCCTGCCCGGTATACATGAGTATGGCATGCAGGTCTTTGTGCTCCTCCAAAAGCGATATGGCTTTGGTGTGGCCCATTACCATAAAGGCGGTGTCCCATGCATCGGCTGTTGTGCAATCTTTAGCAAAAACAGAAGCACTTAATATAGGCATGTCTGCCGGGTAGCCCGAAGCAGGATCTATAGTGTGCGAATATTTTTTGCCATCGATCTCGCGATAGTTAAAATAATTTCCGGCTGTGGTAAACGATTGATCTTTTATCTCAGTATAGGCTTTGTAAAATTGATTGTCGCGCGTGGAGTTTGGATCAAGTATACCGATAGTCCAATATTTATTCTTCTGGAGATTTTTACCGAAAGCCATACCTTCTCCTCCCAACTCTACCAACAGATTTTTAATTCCTTTTGATTTTAGAAAGTCTGCGATTACATCGGCACCATAGCCTTGTCCTATGCCGCCGAAGTCAAGTTGAACACGCGGATCTAGTTTAAGGAGACTGTCACGCGTGACGCGGATTTTATCGAAGCCTATAAATTTTTTCAGTGAATCGACTGATGCTTTGCTTAGCGCGAAAGCTTTACCCGGACCAAAACCCCATGCATTGACCAGTGGCATTACTGTTGGATCGAACGCTCCGTGCGATGCCTGGTAAACTTCTTTTGATTTCTTTAAGATGATCTGCAAGTGCGAAAGTCCGAAAGCAATACCACGCTTGCTTGTATTGAAGTGCGAAACTTCCGAAGATGCATCGTACGTGTTGATCGAGTGATTTACTTTTTGCAGAAGTGAATCGATAGAACTTTTGAAATTTCTGTTTTGACTATCAAAATAGGTAATGTGATAAGTCGTGCCCATGGTATATCCATCTACCTGAATAGGTTCAGGAGCGCTCTTCGTTTGCCCGAAACTCAGAATAAGTAGTAGAAGTATGGAAACCATGCTGAATTGACCTGCAAGTTAATCGTAAAAATGTAAATGCAACAATGTTGCTCATTGGTTCCCGAAGAGAATCTTTTTTTGAAAAATAAATCGTACTGTCTTCTTCTATGATTTAGTCGATTTCAATAACTTTTTTTATGACCTTTACCACACTAAGATCAACATCATGCGAGAAGATTACCTGAAGAGTGATGGCGAAGGCCAGAGTGCTGTTGAAAAAGAGATCGAGAAAGCACTTCGTCCATTATCATTTGAAGACTTTACAGGTCAGCAAAAGGTAGTAGATAATATTAAAGTTTTTGTTCAGGCCGCCAAGCAGCGAAGCGAGCCGCTTGATCACGTGTTGCTGCACGGCCCTCCCGGACTCGGAAAGACTACACTTTCAAACATTATCGCCAACGAGCTTCAGGCCAATATCAAAATAACATCCGGGCCGGTGCTTGATAAGCCTAGCGACCTGGCCGGTTTGCTTACAAACCTGGAACCTCATGATGTTTTGTTTATCGATGAGATCCATCGCCTTAATCCTATTGTTGAAGAGTATCTATACTCTGCGATGGAAGATTTCCGCATCGATATTATGCTTGACTCCGGACCGAATGCACGCTCTGTACAAATCGGACTCAATCCATTTACACTCATTGGTGCAACAACACGGGCCGGTCTTCTAACGTCACCCCTACGCGCACGCTTCGGTATAAACGCGCGACTTGAATATTACGATTCGGCTTTGCTTACAAAAATCGTAAACCGTTCGTCTGCCATATTAAATACCCCTATTGAGCCGGATGCTGCTTTTGAAATTGCACGCAGAAGTCGCGGAACCCCACGTATCTCAAACAACCTGTTACGAAGAACGCGCGACTTCGCCCAGATAAAAGGAAACGGAACTATTACCAAAGCTATAGCACAGATTGCTTTGAAAGCGCTGGATGTAGATGAGAATGGTCTCGATGAAATGGACAACCGTATTCTTCTCACCATCATTGAAAAATTCAAAGGTGGTCCGGTGGGAATCACTACCATCGCCACAGCCGTAGGTGAAGAGAGTGAAACCATTGAAGAAGTATACGAACCATTCCTGATACAGGAAGGCTATATCAAACGAACGTCCCGCGGACGCGAGGCTACTGAGCTGGCATACAAGCACCTGAAGGTAGTGCCACCCCTTGGAAAAAGACCAGGTTTGTTTGACTGACGCTGTATCTTTTTACGATATACTTTCTCTAAACATCAAGAATCTATCCGTCAACTATATATTTTGATTCCATTATCTATATGAGAAAAATTTTTGTTGTCACCAGCATTGTCGTTACAATGTTGATGTTGCTGTGGGCCTGGTTCTGGTGGCCGGCACTTTTTGGATTTATACTTATAGGTCCTGTTATCGGCATGGGTATACAGGATATGATCCAGCGGAAACAATCGATCAAACGAAACTTCCCGGTGCTCGGAAGACTACGCTATGTTTTTGAAGATATGCGTCCGAAGATTCAGCAATACTTTGTTGAGTCGGATACCGATGGATCACCGATCAACCGCATCGATCGCTCCGTTATATACCAGCGTGCAAAAAAACAAATTGATACAACGCCATTCGGTACACAACTCAACGTCTATGCGGAGGGCTATGAGTGGATGAGTCACTCCATCGTTCCGCTTGACTTTCATAAGATGGATCAAAGTCCTCGTGTACAAGTGGGCAACAAAGATTGCAAGCAACCATACTCAGCCAGTATATTAAATGTATCAGCTATGAGTTTCGGTTCACTGAGTAGTAATGCTGTTATAGCATTGAATGCCGGTGCCAAGATTGGTGGCTTCGCGCACAACACGGGTGAAGGAGGTATCAGTCATCACCACACCGACAATGGTGGCGACCTGATCTGGCAGATTGGTACAGGTTATTTCGGAGCACGCGATGAAGCCGGTAATTTTAATCCGGAAGGTTTTAAGAAGAATGCACTGCGACCGGAAGTAAAAATGATCGAGCTTAAACTTTCGCAAGGTGCCAAGCCTGGTCACGGAGGTATACTTCCTGCTAAAAAGAATACACCGGAGATTGCCGCGATTCGTTTGGTGAAAGCGGGCACCACAGTTTTCTCTCCTCCTTTTCACAGTGCATTTCAGACACCGCGTGAGATGATCCTGTTCATCAAGCAGATGCGTGATTTGTCAGAAGGTAAACCGGTTGGATTTAAACTTTGTATCGGACGCAAGAGTGAGTTCATTTCGATTTGCAAAGCGATGGTTGAGCTTGATACGTATCCTGACTTTATCACTGTTGATGGTGGTGAAGGCGGAACAGGTGCAGCGCCTCCGGAGTTCTCCAACTTTGTAGGTATGCCTTTGCTGGAAGGTCTCGCGTTTGTAGATAACATGCTGAAGGGATTCAACATCCGTCAACATATTCGCGTAATTGCTTCCGGAAAAATTCTCACAGGCTTCCACATGATCCGTGCTATAGCATTGGGTGCCGATATGTGTAACAGTGCCCGTGCCATGATGATGGCACTGGGATGCATACAGGCTTTGGAATGTAACAAGAACACCTGTCCGACTGGCGTTGCAACGCAAGACCCGGAACTTGTGCAAGGTTTGGATATTGATGATAAGAAAGTGCGCGTTGCCAACTTCCATAAACATACCGTGGAGAGTTTTGTAGAATTACTCGCGGCAGCCGGTCTTGATAATCCACGCAAGCTCAACCGCCACCAGATCAGCAGACGTATATTTATGAATGAGATTAAAACCCTCGAAGAAATATACCCATCTATACCAGTAGGCTCTATGCTCGATTGTTCGGTGCCTGATCCTTATAAAAAATCCTGTGAGTCTGCGAGCGCTGATCGCTTTTAAATTTTTGTTTGTGAAAACAGGTGATGGGCTTTCGGAGCATCACCTGTTTTTATACCTTTGTTAACATATAACTTTTTAAACCAGGCTCGTGCTTCGTAAGTTTTTCCCACGCGATAAAAACTATGTTCTAAAAGAGGTACAGTCGTCTCTTGAAAATTCGTTGCTGCAATACCTGGTAGACTATGTAAAAGTAGAATACCTGCTCCGTTTCAATGCATTAGGCTTAATGGACGAGACAGCGGAACGAATCAAGCAGCACACAACGTCTGACTATTCACACCTCAGTGAATTTTACCAGCACCTGGCGGCTGTATACCGTTACAAAAATTATAGCGATAACCAGCTCGAATTTATTTTTGATGGTCGTGATCCGGCTACAAAATATAATGAAGAGTGGACAGGAACATTCCGTCAATGGGCAAAAGAATTTTGCAAACACGAGCAGTTTATCCGTGCTATATTAGAACTTACTGTATTCTATCCGGAAGACTATACGCCACAGATGGCCGGCTTACGCCTGAGCACATTCATTACCCGCATCTTCGAATTGAAGATCGACAATAACAAAGGCATCATAAAGATTCGTGTAGCCTGATTTACAGGACACTACGAAAATCTTTTTTCTACCAGCTCCATAAATTCGTGAAACTCTTCGCTGTCGCGATCCCATGTTGAGGCATACTCTTCATCGATATAGCGTAATGCTGCTGAGAGAGTATCCAACTGGTCGATACGATCTATAGCCTTGCTGAACAATTCGAAGTCACCATGGAATAACACCTTGGTAAACATGAACTTCTGGTTGATCGTAAGACTGTCTTTGATCTTGAAGATCTTGAAATTACCAGCCACGGTTTGTTTCGATTCGCGACCGAGTCTGTCGTTGAGACTTGATGCCTGTTGAGGCTGCTGAACGCGCGGTGTATTTTGTGCTGGTCGCGGTGGCGGCTGTTGTATAGTTTGTTGTTGAGGAGGCGGTGTTGAGGTTACAACTTTTGGAGTTTCGACCGGGCGCACCGGTTGAGATATCGGTTTGGCTACCGGTTCTTTACTCACAAAGAAGCGAGCCGGGTCGAGCGGCACCACAGCCGAGAATTTCTCGATATAGTCTTCTACATCTTCCGGTGTAAAATTTACTTCCTCCAGAATCTGGTCGAGTATAGCAAATGCCTCATTGCCTGACAGTTCTTTGGCACCTTTCTCTTCCATCTTCTGCAACATACGGTCGAGTGGCGCTTTGTTTACCTTCAGGTATTTTATCTCCTCACGGAAAGATTCTACTTCAAGCTTGTTGTTTTTGCCGGTAATGATCATCGAGAAGAAATCGTACGGATCGAAGATCACCATCAAGGCATGGCTTGATGCTTTCTTCAGCAGCGGAGCAAAGTGTAAACGATCTATGGCGATGTTTTTGGAAAGTACACCCATAAAATTTTCAAGAGCTTCCTTTACATCAGCGTTTTCATAGTCGAAGTAAGCGCTCTTCAGTTTTTTGGTTTCTTCTTTCCACGCGCGGAAAAGCTCGCGGATAACAAAAAGATTTACCTGCTGCACATTGCACAGCGTGAGAATTTCTTGTCCACTGATCTTGTCTTTCGAAGAAAAAAATCCCTTCAGCACACTTTCAGCGTACGCATCTCCATAGAGGGCTATTGCTTCGAGACTTATCTTTTCATCCATGCTTCGATACGATTGAGGAGTATTAACGGCCTTAAAGATATTAATTAGATGCGATATTAGAAGGCGGAATTAAGACAGACCAACCGGAAGAAAGGTAAATCTTAATAACACGTGCTTATGTTGCCGCATATTTTTATTTCATGGGCTATGCTTAATTTTAACGAATGTTTATAGAACCACATTTAGGGAGCAGGCGCGAACAGGGTCGTGTCGGGTGGATCGAAGTAATAGCAGGCTGTATGTTTTCGGGCAAGACCGAAGAACTTATCCGCAGACTGAACCGTGCTATTATAGCCCGCCAGAAAGTTGAAATCTTCAAGCCTGTAATAGACAAACGCTACCATCACGAACAAATTGTATCGCACAACGCTAACGCCATACGGTCTACACCGGTAAACTTTGCGAGCGATATACTTTTACTGGCCGGAGATTGTGAAGTAGTGGGCATCGATGAAGCACAATTCTTTGATGAAGCGATCGTAGAAGTTTGCAACACACTTGCCAACAGTGGTAAACGAGTAATCGTAGCCGGCCTTGATATGGACTTTGAGGGTAAACCGTTCGGACCGATGCCTTACCTGCTGGCCGTTGCCGAGTTTGTTACAAAAGTTCACGCCATCTGTGCACAAACCGGTGAGCTCGCTTCGTTCTCCTTCCGGCTTGCATCGAGCGAACAACAGGTTATGCTGGGCGAACGCAAAGAATACGAAGCCCGCAGTCGCCAGGCATTTATAGAAGGCATGCGAGACCGAAAGAAGACCGACCTATGACAAGATTCTGCGTCTATACTATATTTCGAAAAATGAAGTCTTCCGCCAGGAAGTTTCTTACTTCTTACTTCTTACTTCTTACTCCTTACTTCTTACTTCTTGCTTCTTACTCCTTACTTCTATCTTCAGACACCTTCGCCCAGCAAATCCCCATCGGCACCTGGCGTGTCCACATCTCCTACAATGCAGTGAAAAGTATAGCCGTTGATAACGACTATATATTCGGTGCAACCTCCAACGGAGTAATGATGCTTGATCGTGATGATAACAGTATAACGAGTTATTCTAAAATGAACGGTCTCAGCGGAACAACGGTAACGTTCATTCTATACGATGGGACAAATGAACAACTTCTGATTGGTTATGAAGATGGAAAGATCGATGTTATAAAAGGCAATGCAATAAAATCACTTGACCCGACACGGACTACATCTATAACCGGAACAAAAAGTATAAATCATATTGCGTTGTATAACGGCCTCGCCTATCTCTCTGCAGATTTTGGTGTAGTTGTTTTCGATCTCGCACGTGCGGAGGTAAAAGAAACATGGCGCGATCTCGGTGCCAGCGGTGAAACATTAAAGATAAACGCAGCAACTTTTAAAAATGATAGTATATATCTGGCTACCGACAAAGGTGTGCTGACGGGTGATCTTGATGACAACCTGTTAGACTTTAACAACTATAAACGCTACAACACGGGTACATTCAGTGGTGCTATTGAAAGCATCGCTACGTTCAATTCTAAAATATATGCTGCTATAAATAATGCAGGTGTGTTTAGCTACACTTCAGCAACCGGAACGTGGAGTATAGAAAGTTACCTGACGGGTGAGACATTTACTTTCTTAAATGCTTCCGGAAATAATTTACTAGCCGGAGCTGGTAACAATCTCTGGAAGATCGATGCGGCTAATACCATTACTGAAATCACCAATGAAAAAATTGAAGCCCCACTTTTTGCAATTGAAGAAAACGGCAAGCTATGGATTGGTGATAATGTAAACGGTTTGCTCTCTGATGTTAATGGAACATTTCAAAGTTATCTGCCCAATGGTCCATCGCAAACCACAACCTTCAGATTAGCTTACGCGGATGGAAATATATATGCAATAGCCGGTGGTTATACTTCTGCTTTTGTAAAGCTCGATAATGATGGTGTAGTAGATAAATTTACCGATGGACTTTGGTCTGGTCTGTCAACATCACTTACGGATATAACCGATGTGGCTACCGATCAATCCGGTAATGTATACTTCGCTTCGTTTGGTGAGGGATTGGAAAGACAAAAGACAGATGGTTCGGTTAATGTTTTCAACTCGAATAATAGTCCGCTTGTAAATTTGAATCCCCCTGGTAAATCTGTAAACATCACGGCTCTGGCAAATTCATCTGACGGACTCTGGATTGGCAATTATGGTGCTGTTAATTCACTTCACTTATTAAAGACGGATGATACATGGGAATCATTCACAGCGCCTGTGGTGGCAGCTCGTTACCCGGTTGATCTAGCGGTAGATTTTTCAAACTATATATGGATGATTACCAACCCCGCACAAGGCGGAGGTATATATGTGTACGATCGCGCCAGCAAAGGCTATGAGTATATAACGGATGCCAGCGGAAGCGGTGCTCTGCCAAGCAAGAATGTGCGCTCTATCGCGGTTGATCGTGACGGACTGGTGTGGGTAGGCACCGATATAGGTGTGGCCTATTTCTTTGAGCCCTCCGGTGAAGCGGTGAAGCCTATATATGAAAGTCGGTTTTTGCTACGCGATGATAAAGTGACTGCGATCGCTATAGATGGCGGCAATCGTAAGTGGATGGGAACGGAACGTGGTGTGTGGCTTTTTAATGCTACGGGCGAAGAGATGGTTTATAATTTTACAACGGATAACAGTCCGCTCCTCTCGAATGTTATCCGGGATATAGCCATCAACCACAAAACGGGTGAAGTGTTCTTTGCGACTGATAAAGGTATAGTTTCTTATAGAGGTGATGCCACCGAAAGTAATTCTGTATTTCAATCCATAAAAATTTTTCCGAACCCGGTAACAAATAGTTTCAACGGCAGCGTAGGTATAAATGGTCTTGCCACCGATGCTACGGTAAAGATCACTGATATTAGTGGTAAACTAATCTGGCAGGCACAAGCCAATGGCGGCACGGCTATGTGGAATGTGCGCGACTACAACGGCAGGCGTGCAGCGACAGGAGTATATCTTGTATTTGCTGCTACATCCGATGGTGTGGAAAGTGTAGTGGGTAAAATTGCAGTGGTGGAATAACGTTCATGCTTCATAAAACGCGCGGCATAGTTTTCAGATATACCCGGTATGGCGATTCGTCCATTATCGTGAATATTTTTACGGAAGCGTTTGGCATGCAGAGTTACATTGTGAATGGTGTGCGCACGCAATCAACAAAAAGTAAAATTGCGCTATACCAGCCGCTCACGTTGCTCGATCTGGTAGTATACCATCGCGAGAATGCGAACATCATGCGCATTAAAGAAATAAAGTGTTTATATCCTTACCTTACTATACCTACCGATGTGCCCAAGTCTGCGCTGGCGATGTTTATCAACGAAGTAATAAACAAAACAGTAAAAGAAGAAAGTCATGCGCAGGAGCTATGCGATTTTCTGATTCAATCAATGATAAAGCTCGATCAGCAAACAAAGGTTGAAAACTTTCACCTGGTGTTTCTTATCAAGCTGAGTCGTTTCTTAGGTTTTGGAGCGCAAACCAAAAACGAAATTGTTGGCGGAAGACTTGCTTCGCTCGAAGCGGAAGCCATGCTTGAAAAAGTTGTTATAGCGGACTATGATACACCGCTGACTATATCTAATACCCTACGCAGAGAAATACTGGAAGTACTTTTGAAATTCTATACCGACCACATTGAAACTATTGGCGAGATGAAGTCGGTGCAGGTGTTGCGCGAGGTGATGAGTTAGCTTTAAGGCTTTTCTTGCGACTATTGATAAACGCACTAATCTTTTTTTTCTTCCTTTTTAGTTAACGGTTTTTCACCTCCGATGAAGTCAATGTTTAATTCTTGTTTATTGACTTTCATTACTGTTTTGAGTCCAACATCTTTTTGAGTAATTCGATTTTCTCTTCTTTTTCTTTTAACAATGCTTCGTACAGCTTTCTATTTTCATTCATTGCATTTCTATATTCATCCAATGGGTTAAATGTGCATTGGTGGTTAGGTCCAATAGGTCCTTGATAATTCGAAGCGTTATCATAGTTGTTTTGAATGTTATAGATCACGCCTTCTTCTAAAAAACTTTTAATCTGTTCAGGAGTAACTTGCAGCGCTTTTGCTATCCGCGAAAGCGTAATTTCGTCAATCGTTTCACTTTGTTCAAGCTTGGAAACAGCTTGCTTGCTCATACCCAATGACTCTGCCAATACCTCTTGGTTTACTCCGCGCATTTCACGAATGCGCATCAACTTTCTGCCAACGTGTAAATTCATGAACCTATATTTAAAATTGCCGCAACGGGTCGAAAATTACTTCGACTCAAGCATCTTCGTTAGCAGTGCTATCTTTTCGTCTTTTTCCTTCAGCAATGCCTCGTAAAGTTTTTTGTTCTCGATTACCTCATTTCGATATTCATCTAAGGGGTTGAAAGCGCAATGATAATTATTGCCTTCTGAGCTACCCGATTGATGAGGCCCGGAGTTGTTTGTTGCGTTGTCGTAATTGTTTTGAATGTTATTGATCACGGCTTCATCACTGTAATATTTGATCAGTTCGGGAGTAACATCCAATGCTTTAGCTATCCGCGCAAGCGTTGTCTCTTCAATCGATTCACTTTGCTCCAGCTTCGAAACTGCTTGCTGACTTATACCCAGCGTCTCAGCCAGTGCCTCCTGTTTTATACCACGTATCTCGCGAATGCGCGCAATCTTTCTACCGATGTGTAATTTCTCAGCCATAGTTCAAATGTAAAAAATAATATATATGTAAAAAACAACTGATATGGTTGTTAAAAACGAGATGTCTTAACTGATCGATATACTATATATCAATACCCTTTTCCCGCTATATCATTTCTGAACATCTCCATTCCCTTACGATCTTGCAGCGTAACAAAAACGAGTTTGCCATTTATACCGCCAAACACCAGGTTGCTGCAGTTCTTGCCTTTTAACTGTACTTCGCGAATCAGTTCGCCTTTCGGTGAGAGTATAGCGATGGTGCCTTTACCGTAACGTGTTACATAGAGGTTGCCTTCTTTGTCGCATTTCATGCCATCGAAACCAAAATCAGGAAACTCTGCGAACAATCTTTTGTTGGAGATGTTGCCATCGAAGTCGACATCAAATGCCCAGATTTTTTTCTGTACACTTTCATTTACATATAGTATACGCTCATCCGGGCTCAACTCTATACCGTTGGTGGTGCCCATCTTGTCATCCAGCAACACAGCTTTACCGCCCTTGTCGATGCGCCATATTTTACCGGTGCCCTCTTTCCAGTTCGGGTCAGATGCAAACAACTGGTTCTTGCTGTTGATGCAGAGGTCGTTCGGTTGATTAAAGCCATCGTTGTGCGAGTATACCGACACCTTCTTGTTCTTCATATTTACCTTCAACACATTGTGCGCACTGAAGTCTGCGAGATACATATTGCCTTTGCTATCGAACTTTATACTGTTGGCCGTGCTGCCCTGTGGAAGTGTAAGGAATAACGATACTTTTTTATCGGGTGTGATCATGGCGATCGTTCCATCTTTCTGATAGTTCACAACATATAGATTGCCGTCCTTATCAAAGCATGGTCCTTCAATGTTGTTGGTAAAGATGTTCTCGGCTGTATAGTCTTCTGCAATGAAATGTCGCTGATAATCTTGTGCGTGTGTTGCCATTACTTGTGCGAGTAACGCTAACGATAAAAATATTCGTGCCATGGGTATGAATTGGTTATAGTATAAAAGTAGTTATAAGTATTGATCAAAGTCTCCGAGTCCCTGACGAATGATTGAAAAATCATCGCCCGTGCAGTCAACAACAGTAGAGGGTACGTTGCCTCCAGTACCGCCATCGATCACTATATCAACCTTGTGTTTAAAGTCTTCATAGATTTCTTCCGGATCGGTGGTATAGGCTTTGATCTGGTCATCGTCTTTGATAGATGTTGTGATGAGCGGGTTCTGAAGATGCTCAACAATGGTGCGGGGTATGGCGTGATCGGGTATACGTATACCAACCGTCTTTTTATTTACATCGAGAATTTTCGGTACGCGACTGCTCGATTCGAGGATGAACGTGAACGGTCCGGGCAATGCCTTCTTCAAAACTTTGAACACCGGTGTGTCGATTCTTCGGACAAATTCTGAAATGTGACTGAGGTCGTTGCAAATAAAAGAAAGGTCAAGCTTTTGTGGTTTGATGTTCATGATCTGACACAACCGCTCGATGGATTTCCGGTTCATCAGGTCGCAGCCAATACCATAAATTGTATCGGTTGGGTAAACGATAATGCCACCGTTTTTCAGCACGTCAACCACATGGTTGATCTTGCGCATCTCGGGGTTTTGTGGATGTATTTTCAGTAATTCAGCCGCCATTTGTTTCTAAAGATAGATAATCGGCAGAAATCAAAAGTTGTTCCTGCGGAGGTTGGATCGGTTTTACTATTTTTGGTGTTCTTAGTTTTGATATGAAAGTCAGCAAACGTTTAATTGTATTTCTTGTGGTGGCTATCCTGGGGATCTCCTTCAGTTACTACGCTTACCAGATTGTATACACCCCCAACATTCTTGTTGGCAGAGATGACAGACTGTTTATAGTCGCGGAGGGTTCTACATTTAAAGACATTCAGAAGCAACTGCACGACAGCAAGATTGTAAACGACCTGGTGTCGTTTAGTTTTCTGGCGAAGCTCAGCGGTTATGACGATGAGTTAAAGCCCGGCCGCTATATTTTGCGTAAGAACATGACGAACCTGCAGGCGCTGAAAATTTTACGTTCCGGAAAACAGGAGCCTGTAAAAATTACTTTCAATAACGTACGTCTGCTTCCTGAACTGGCCGAGCGCATCACGCGCAACCTCGGTATGAAGCCCGAAGAGTTTGAAGCTGCACTTGTAAAGTTTGCCATGAGCAACTCGTATGGTTTTAACCAGGACAATATCATGGCGATGTTTATTCCGAACACATACGAAGTATACTATAATGTTACTCCGGAAGCGTTAGTAGAGCGCCTGCATGAAGAGTACGAAAAATTCTGGACCGATGAACGTAAGGCGAAAGCCAAAGAGGTTGGTCTTACGCCCGTAGAGGTTTCGGTGCTCGCATCGATTGTGCAGGCCGAAAGTATAAATGCCAAGGAAGCTCCCATCATTGCCGGACTATATTTGAATCGTCTGAGAAAAGGTATAGCCCTGCAGGCTGACCCTACATTGGTATTTGCTGTTGGCGATTTTTCGTTGAAGCGTGTGTTGAATGTGCACAAGCAAATTGATTCGCCTTACAACACCTATAAATATCCAGGCTTACCTCCGGGACCGATCAACATGCCGGAGATACGCTCACTGGATGCTGTGCTGAACTATACGCCAAGCGATTATTACTATATGTGTGCGAAGGAAGATTTTTCGGGCAATCATAATTTCACCAATAGTTATGAAGAGCACATGAAGAATGCTGCGCGTTACCAGAAAGCACTTACGATAGAACAGCAGAAAGGTGCTGCGTTGAGAGGGGAAAGCAAGTAAGGTATATGTATCAATCAGAGACATCCGTCCGGGTACGTTATGGTGAGACCGACCAGATGGGATATGTATACTATGGATTTTATGCGATGTACTATGAAGTAGCACGCGTAGAAGCCATGCGACAGTTGGGACTTTCATATAGGGATGTAGAAGCGATGGGCGTTATGATGCCCGTGCTGGAGAATCACTCCAAGTATATGGCACCTGCGCGGTACGATGAAGTGCTTCGTATTGTAACAACGATACGCGAGAAGCCAACGATAAAGATCAAGTTTGAATATGAGATTTTTAACGAAGCGAATAAACTTATAAACAGAGGCGAAACACTTCTGG
The DNA here is from genome assembly GCA_966211525.1 of uncultured Chitinophaga sp. Classification (GTDB taxonomy): domain Bacteria; phylum Bacteroidota; class Bacteroidia; order Cytophagales; family Cyclobacteriaceae; genus Ohtaekwangia. The sequence goes on from CBIHOZ010000014.1 coordinate 46,904, forward strand.
TTTTTGTAGATAAGAAAACGAATCGTCCGTGTCGCCCGCCCGAGGCGATGGAGACTTTACTGGAGCCATTTTTTACATGAAGTATAAACAGAAACGCATTTTACTACAGTGGAGCCCCGGCAGGCGCGTTATCACCTGGCTGAAGAAAGTGCGTTTTAAAAAATACGAAAATGTATCGTTGTATAAGATTCTAAAGTTGTTCATCGAAAACCTGATGGACGATGAGATTATGGACCGTGCCAACGGTGTAGCCTATAACTTTATCCTCGCTATATTTCCTGCGGTGATCTTCCTTTTCACCTTGATCCCCTATATAACACCATCGTTCCCGGGTATCACCGATAAAAGTATAATGGAATTTTTGGGAGGGATGATTCCTCCATCTATGTTTGAAGTGGTGGCACCTACGGTAATGGATATCGTACGCAACCAACGAGGAGGTTTGTTGTCGCTGGGTTTTGTGTTCTCGGTATATCTTTCTACCAACGGAACCATGGCGCTGATGCGAGCCTTCAACGCCTGCTATCGCACCATTGAAAGGCGCAGCGGTGTAAAGACACGCGTAATCGCCACCGGACTTACATTCAATCTCGCTTTTGTTGTGCTGTTAGCTATAGCATTGCTCATTGTGGGGCAGTTTGTATTAGACTATATCATGCAGTTCGAATGGCTTAACATCGATGAGTTCACGGTGTTCCTGCTCTTTGCACTTCGCTTCATTGTGATCTTCATTGTATTCTTCCTGGCTATATCTACACTATATTATTTCGGCCCCGCTATACATTACAACTGGCGCTTCTTTTCCATCGGTTCGTTGGTAGCAACATTGCTCACGCTTGCAGTATCGTATGGTTTCTCATACTACGTAACAAACTTCGCTACCTATAACAAAGTATACGGCTCCATCGGTGTACTTATCGCGCTGATGGTATGGATACAACTCGTTACCGTTGTGTTATTGATTGGCTACGAGATCAACGCCAGCATCCACCACGCCATCCGCCGGGAAGCACTATGGAATGCAAGAAAGTACCGGAGAACAAGTCCAACCGCCGGCAAAATCAAATCCGATTCTGATCTCTTTTTTCAGCGTTAACGAATAACGTGTTTAGGTGTGTACGTGTTTATGTTACGTTGACACGGGCTTACGTTGATACGTGTTTACGTTAGGGGAAGCTATATATAGCGCTACACCACCTCACGTACACACTTAAACACGTACACACCTAAACACAAAAAGGGCACCCCATTACGGAGCACCCTTTTCATATACTTTAAACTAGTACTAAGCTGTTACTGCTTTTCCTGTCGTCACCTTATTGTCCGGTTGTTTGTTGTCGTCTTTAGAGAAGTCAACCAACACTGGTGTACCGATACAGAGTGAAGAATATGTACCGATCAATACACCGATCAACATCGCGAATGTGAATCCGCGGATGGTCTCACCACCGAAGATGAAGAGGATCAACAATACAAAGATGGTAGACATACCGGTGATAAGCGTACGGCTTAAGGTATCGTTCAATGCATTGTTAACAACCGTTGCTGTATCTTCTGTGCTTTTCTTTAATGACAAGAATTCGCGAACACGGTCAAACACCACCACGCTATCGTTGATCGAGTAACCAATCACCGTAAGGATAGCGGCTACGAATGCCTGGTCGATTTCCAAGCTGAATGGCATTACGTTCTCTAACAATACGAAGAGAGAAAGCACAACCAATACAGTGTGGAACAAGCTCACAACAGTACCCATTGCAAACTGCCATTTTCTGAAACGGATCAGGATATACAAGAACATCAATACAACGGCCACGAGTAACGACCAGATCGCAGATACTTTAATATCATTTGCAATGGTTGGTCCTACTTTATACGAGCTGAGTACCGATACTTTATTACCACCGATTTTAGCAAGACCAGTTTCAAGCTGTTTCTCAGCCTGAACGGTTGCGTTATCAGAATCATCATCGATCAGATAGCTCGTTGTGATTTTATATTTCGTTTCACCACCGAAAGTCTTTACTTCAGGAGCTTCACCGAAAGGTTCTGTTAAGCTTTCGCGTACTTCAGCAGGTGATGTAGCGTTTGCAAACTGAACGATATAGGTACGGCCACCTTTGAAGTCAACACCATAGTTGAATCCTTTTACCGCCAGGAACGCCATACCGGCTACGATGATCGCACCAGATATAGTATAGTATATCTTACGGTTACCGATGAAGTTAATGTTGATACTGCGGAACAGGTTTTTAGACCAGCCCATAGAGAAGTTAACTTTCTTGCCTCTGCGGATATAGTATTCAAATATCACACGGGTAAAGAACACCGATGTAAAGAACGAACAGAGGATACCGATGATAAGCGTTACCGCGAAACCATAGATAAGACCAGAACCGAACGCAAGCAATACGAAACCTTTGATCAACGTAGTAACGTTGGAGTCGATGATGGCCGTAAATGCATTTTTATAACCGGCACGGATCGAAGTGTCCAATGTTTTACCGGCATTCAAATCTTCTTTAACACGTTCGTTGATAAGCACGTTCGCATCCACCGCGATCGCGAGTGAAAGCAATATACCGGCAATACCCGGAAGTGTAAGCGCAGCGTTGAGCGATGCAAGTATACCTAACAGGAAGATCAGGTTAAGAATAACGGCAAGGTCAGCAACCCAACCAGACGCGTTATATACAATCAACATGAAGAAGATAATAATAAGGAACCCAACTACGATGGAGATCATACCGTTACGAATAGACTCCTGACCGAGTGTAGGACCAACCGATGATTCTTCAACGATCTTGGTAGGTGCAGGCAGCGAACCAGCTTTCAATACGTTTGCTAAATCTTTTGCTTCATCTACAGTAAAGTTACCGGAGATCTGTGAGTTACCATTTGGAATTTCACCATTTACAGATGGTGCAGAGTATACCGTGTTATCCAGCATGATCGCGATTCTTCCCTTAGGACTCTTGCTAGATGCTTCAGCTGTCCAGCGAGCCCAGATGCGTGTACCGGTTGCATTCATGTTCATGCTCACAGCAGGTTGCGCGCGCTCGTCAACATCGTTACGGGCATCGGTAATTACTTCACCAGTAAGTTTAGATTTGCCGTTGCGGCCTATATCCAGGAAGAACAACTCGAGTGATTCAGTTGTACCGATCACGTCTGGCTTGTTAGCCCAGTATACACCTACGTTGCGTGGCAACAGGTTACGGATGTCAGCTCTTCTGAAAATGTCGTTGATCGTAGCCGTATCTTTTGTGTTATAGCGGAACGATCCGGGAGGCGAGCTTAGGGAGAACAGCGGAGATATATTCATGTTCTGCAATGAATCAAGACCTTTTGATTCATCAGCAGTTGCTGTAGTATCTGTAGCAGTTTTAGTGCTGTCACCTAAGAGCGATGAAAGATCATCATCACCGGTTTTTGTTTCTTCACCAGCTTTGGCAGCAACAGCAGGTTTAGCAGCCTTCTGTTCTTTTACCAATACATCGTTTATAGCAAGCAATGAATTGTTCAGTGTGTTGGGTTCGATAACGTCCCAGAACTCCAGACGCGCTACACCTTGTAATAATTTACGAACACGCTGCGGGTTATCAGCACCTGGTATCTCTACCTGAATTCTACCTGTACCTGGCAGACGCTGAATGTTTGGCTGCGATGTTCCGAACTGATCGAGACGGTTGCTGAGAATTGTGAAAGAGCGATCTATAGCGCTTTCAATTTCTTCGTTTACCACGCTGATAACTTTGCTGTCGCTGTCGTTGGTAGCGATCTTGCCACGTGTAGCAGCATTCGCAAAAAGAGAAGCAAGAGGTTTATCAGGATTTGCATCGCGGTAAGCTTTGAAGAAAAGCGAGCTATAGTTTTCACGGCTCTTCTTCTGTTCTTGAGATGCTACGCGAAGCGCTCTTACAAATGAAGAGTCCTGGCTGTTAGCAGCAAGGCCTTTAATGATATCTACCGGAGAAACTTCCAGCGTTACGTGCATACCACCCTGAAGGTCGAGACCGAGGCTAAGCTCGTAGTCCTTCACTTCTTTATAGGTATATTCTGCACCGAACAGATTATATACCGGTGTGTTCCAGATTGAATCGAGGTAAGCTTGTTTCTTGTTAAGATCCACTTTACCGTTAGAGTCTGTGGCGGCCGCGACAGCATCCTGCTGTACGTTATACGACACGACCGTAAATGACAGGTAGAAGAAACACAATAGTGTGACGACTACCGACAGGAAAACTACTAGTCCTTTGTTTTGCATATGGTTGGTTAAATAAAAAACGTAGAATAGAAAATAAATGAAGCCCGGATGTACAGGCAATCCGGTAAAACAATAAGTATATAATTACTTACTTAGGGAGCGTTCGGGGATATGATGGCCCCGAAAAGTGTCTGGAAGAATTTACTTAAAGGCAGCGAGACATTGAAGTCATGCTCTTCTGCCTTTTCTTCTTCAAACAGTATTTCAAAGAGACAGAATGCCTCCTGATTAAACTCTACATGTGTGGAAGAAGGAAGTGTGCTGGAGGGTAACGTAATATAGGCGCCATCGTCAGACTGAGATTGATCGCCTTGCTGTTGCTCAGTCTTGATTTCCTTTTTGCAAGTATGTGCCTGTTCAAAATAAAAAAGCTGCGACACAACAATGATCAGCGCGGTGAGTACACCGGTAATGATTGTTGTTGTTTGTATGTGCGCTTTTTTGGCCATTACTTTTTCAAAGGGTTACAAAAGTAGGCATTTAATGCCAATGTACAATAGCTGTTAATCAACAGGTTATTTCGCTGGAAATTACTGTGCAATACGCGATTTCAAACCCCAGGTAATCAAATCCAGTGCACGTTCGAAATGATGGTTATTAGGAATAACAAAGTCTGCCCCGTGTTGCAACGGTTTAATGAGACTCTCATATACCGGCATAACGTGATGCTGGTAGCGATACAAGACATCGTCAAGATCATAGCCGCGTTCTTCGTTGTCGCGTCTGATGCGTCTGCTAAGCTTGAGATGATCTTTTGCTTCGATGAAAATCTTGAGATCAAGCTCTCGCTCTATCTCCGGAAAGTATTGTACAAAGAGTCCTTCAATGATTAGCAGTGGAGCTGGTTTAAACTCCAGCATGGTGGACTTTGCATTGGGATTGTTAAAGGTATATTCCTCCTTAAGCAGTGTTTCACCACGCTTTAGTTTGAGAATGTCGAGGTGAAGCTTTTCACGTTCGATGGCATCGGGCAGATCAAAGTTCTTTACACCCTTCTCGTCAGTGATCTGAAACTCGCGCGGTTTATAGTAATGGTCTTGGGAGATGAGGCAGATTTCTTCCGGCTTAAAACGTGACGAAAGATTTTTCAGGAAGTAAGTTTTCCCGGAGCCGCTGCCGCCCGTGATGCCGATGGTGTAAATAGGTTTCATAGATCCGGGCGCGAAATTACGAATCAGCGCGAAATGTGCCGAACAAAAAAAGCCTCCGGAATATTTATTCGCAGAGGCTTATTCGATGTTGTGAAGTATATTTTATAGTCGCGACAGATATTCTGCCAATTTTTTAACAGCGATGGCGCGGTGGCTCAATTGATTTTTTTCCTCAAGCGTCATTTCGGCAAATGTTTTGGAATGTCCTTCCGGCACAAATACCGGGTCGTATCCAAAGCCTGATGAGCCGCGCTTTTCCGTAATAATTTCTCCGCGGATAACGCCTTCAAAAAAGACCGGCTGAGCCTCTATACCGATCAATGTTATTACCGTTCTGAATTGCGCTTTGCGATTGGTGTCGTTCTTCAGGTTTTGCAGCAGCAGGGCTATATTATCGTCTGTGTTACGATGGTTGCCAGCGTAGCGTGCAGAATATACTCCCGGTGCACCGTTCAGTGCTTCTACTTCAAGCCCGGTGTCGTCAGCAAAGCAGGGAGTGTTGTAATGCTGCAGAACGTATTCAGCTTTTTGAAGAGAGTTGCCCTCCAGCGTATTCCGCGTTTCAGGCAACTCTTCATTGCATTTTATATCTGCGAGACTAAGTATTTCGAATTTCCGGCCAACAACATTTTTGATCTCTTCAAGCTTGTGTTTGTTGTTGGAAGCAAAGCATAATCTCATTGAACGTCTAATACTTCTAGATCAACAATCAGGTTAGCGTTGCTGCCGATCACCTGTGAACCGTTAGAATCCGTAGCTCCGTTTGTTCCAAAACCAAGACCTGAAGGTATATATACTGTAGCTTTACCGCCTTCTGTCATTTTTTGCAGCGCGATCATAATGCCTTGTATAAAATCAACCGGACGGCTGTGGAAGCTTTCGCTTGGTGTTTGTGTAACGCTGGCTACTACAGAGCTCGGGCTTGTTAACAGTCTGTATGTGATCTTGAAATTTACTTTTGCAAACCAAGTGATAGCAGGACCAGAACCTTGCTGGGTTATTTTATAGCTGATACCGGTAGTATCACGAACATAATCTGTAATGCTGTTGTCTTTAAAATGCTTGGAGATAGCTGCTGTATCAGTTTTGAATTGATTCTTTTCTACTTCTGATAATGTCGATGCATTAAACTCGATATCAAACTGCAGAATAGAATTGGCAGGTATACCATTTTGTGCAGTGGTACCATATGCCCAGCCCGATGGCACATATAGTCTTGCCTGCGTTCCTACAGGAAGTTTGGTAAGCGCTATTTGCCAGCCAGTGATATAGCTTTTCAATGTGCCCTTTACATTTCCCTGATCGAACACAGCACCATCCGGAAAGAATTTACCTACATAGTCAACATCAACGGTAGAGTTAACGGTACGTGCAGGCAACTTATTTCCAAGCTTGGTAATCTCGATGCGTATACCGCTCGGATCTTTCAATGCCCCAATGAAATTAGATGTCAGGTAACTATCAATAGCAGCAACATCTTTCTGGAGCTGAATGTTTGGATCTTCAATATCATCTGGCGAATCGATACATCCGTTAAAAACAAATACTGCAGCGATCAATGCAGCACTAATCAATCTTCTTACACTGTTCATCTTTTCTATGGGATTATTGGGTTAATTTTTATTTACAGGATCTTGTTTGCGGATCGTAATTTTCTCCTGTAGCAAAGAGCTTCACATCGAAGATCAGAATTGCATTAGGAGGTATAGCACCCGGATAGCCTTGCGGACCGTATGCTAAATGTGATGGTATATAGAATGTAGCAGAGTCGCCAACGCCAAGCATTGGTATACTTTGCTTCCAGCCTGGAATAACCTGGTTGAGGGAGAATGACATCTTTGGATTTTTGTCGAAAGTTTTTTCGTCTTTCAGAAATTTACCTTCGTAGCTCACTTCAACACAGCTGTTAGGTGTAGGTTTTGCACCACCGGTTGTTGTATGGATCACATAGCGTATACCGCTTGTATCAGTTTGAGCGGTGATCTTTTTATCAGCCAGGTATTTTTCAATTGCTTTGGCATCTTTCGCTTTCTGGAATCCTTTTCTCTTGGCATATAGATCTGACTGGAATTTCGCGAAGTGTTGCTGATCGATGATATCCACCACCTTAATGTTGATGGTAATAGCACGTGAAGAATCTACCTGCGGAGGCATTGGACCACCGAGTACATCTTTGAAAAATTCTTTTGCCGGGCGTGTCAGTGTAACGCTGTCAGCTTTTGATAACATGCGGAACATTTGCAAAGCACCAATCTCAGTTGCTATCGCGCTGCTATCCTGGATAGGGAATACACCTGGAAAGCCATTCTCGTAGGTATCCTGCCATACAGAATCTTTAGAGTCTTTCATGATATATTCGAATATGAGCAGCTGTCCTGGTTTTGGCTTCACGCCATCGCCAGCTTTTACCACCTGGAATTTAAAGCCGTTAGGAGTTTCTTTTTCTTCTGAATTCTTGCAGGCAGCACACAGCAGCAGCAATCCGATCAGCACGTTCGCGAGTTTGGTCATGTTCATGATTAGACAATGATTTAATTTATAAAGTTGGAATTGGTTAAATACTTTTTAATTCTCTTCGGCCAGCAATTGCTCTTTGTATTCAGGCAGAATGCTTAAAAATTTCTCGAGGGTTTGCTCCAGCGTGAGTTTGGTTTGTCCGCCGGATGCGTTGCGGTGGCCGCCTCCGTCAAAATACTTACGAGCCATATCATTCACTGAAAAATTTCCGAGTGAGCGGAACGACAATTTGATATTCTCTTTACGGTCGGATATAAGTACGGAGAGTTTTATTCCTTTAATGGACAAGCCGTAGTTTACAAAGCCTTCGGTGTCGCCTGTTTGAGAACTGAAATTTTTCAACTCCTCAGCTGTAAGCACAATATAGGCTGTGCGGTATTCCGGAATTACTTTCAGTTTTTGTCCCAGCACATAACCCATGAGGCGCAAACGCTCAATGCTGTTTGTATCGTATATCAGCTTCGATACCTTGGAGGGATTAGCGCCCAGTGCAACAAGCTCGCCAGCGATTTTAAAAACCTTGTGCGTAGTATTGGAGTGTCTGAAGCCCCCGGTATCCGTCATGATCCCTGCGTATAGGCAGTTCGCTATATTTACATCGATCAATGATTTATCACCAAGCTCTTCGATCAATTGGAAAACGAGTTCAGCGGTTGAAGCAGCGGTGCCATCCCATTGTTCGAACTGCGCAAATTTTTCCGGCTCGAGATGATGATCGATCAACACCTTGGTAGCGGTGGCTGCACCAACGACTTCACCGAGGTCATTGATTCGGTTAAGACTGGAGAAGTCAAGGCAAAATATAGTGTCGGCATCAGCAATGAGTTGCTTTGCTTTTTGAGGGCGTTCTTTTTGAAAGATAACCACCTCGTTGTTTCCGGGCATCCATGAAATAAAGTCCGGATAGTCGCTCGGAGTAATTACCGTAACGGAATGTCCTTTCTTCTTCAGATAGCCCGACAAACCAAGCGAAGAGCCCAACGCATCGGCATCGGGTTTGAAATGCGTTATAACAACAACCTTGCGTGGCTTGCTGAGGTATTCTTTAAAAGCCGTAATGTTCTGCATAGAGGCCTGGTAAAACAAGGGGCAAAAATGAGTAAAAATTCTTGATAGTTCACGCAGTGTTACGGCCAGTGGCACGCTTCATTCTGCATTTAATAGTTTGTTAAACCTGTTGAGTGTCTGTAGACTGTTGATCTTTTTTCTATTTTTGCGGCCGTTTACTAAAGGGTTGTGGCAAAAAGCATAACTCGTTATCCGTGCAACTAACTAACAAATGAATATGGCAACTAACAGAACTTTTACAATGATTAAGCCTGATGCGGTGAGCGCAGGTAATACCGGAGCGATTACAAAAATGATCGAAGAAGCCGGTTTCAAAATCGTTGCAATGAAAAAAACAAAATTGTCTGCTGAACAGGCCGGACAGTTTTATGCTATACACAAAGAGCGTCCTTTCTACAAAGATCTTTGCGCGTATATGTCATCAGGTGCCATCGTGCCAATGATCCTGGAGAAAGCAAATGCAGTGGAAGATTTCAGAAAGCTTATCGGTGCTACTGATCCTAAGAAAGCTGAGGTTGGTACGATCCGTAATCTCTTCGCTACATCTATCGAAGCAAATGCTATACACGGCTCAGACAGCGATGAGAACGCAGCGATTGAAGGAAGCTTCTTCTTCTCTCAGTTCGAGCAGTTCTAAGAAATCATCAGCATTGCTGATAAATAAGAAAGCCGCTTCATTCGAAGCGGCTTTCTTATTATGTATAGATAACGTTATGTTTATTTTTTTCTCAGTACGCTGTTGTTCTTGCTATACCCGAAGTATACAATGAAACCAAGCAACATCCATACAGCGGCTACTACCTGCGTGCGACCGTCAACATAGATAATCAACGCTGTACATACCAATATACCCAGTATAGGTACGAGTGGCACTAACGGAGTTTTGAAAGGACGTTTAAGGTCAGGGCTCTTGACGCGCAACACCCAAACACCTATACATACCACCACAAAGGCGAAAAGTGTACCAATGCTGGTTAAATCACCCGCCATGCTGCCTGGTATAAATGCAGCGAATGCACCTACGAAGAAGAATAGAATGATATTAGACTTATAGGGTGTTCTGAATTTAGGATGCAGATCAGAGAATATTTTTGGAAGCAAGCCATCGTTCGCCATCGAGAAGAATACGCGTGACTGACCTAACAACATCACCAGAATTACCGAAGAGAAACCGGCAAGGATCGCTACAGTAATCGCGGTAGCAAGCCATCCGTATCCATGCATATAGGTTTCGATAGCATACGCAACAGAAGCTTCTTTACCGGCAGTTTTAAATTCTGTCCAGTTAGCAATACCGGTTAACACGTGCGAGAACAAAATATATAGTATCGTACACACTACCAATGAACCTAATATACCGATCGGCATATCGCGCTTCGGATTTTTAGCTTCTTGCGCAGCCGTTGATACAGCATCAAAACCTATGAAAGCGAAGAATACTATACTGGCGCCTCCGAGCACACCGCCCCAGCCAAATTCGCGGAAGCCTTCATGGCCTGGTGTTCCTTCCGGGATAGTGAACGGTTCATAGTTAGCAGGATTGATGAATCCCCAACCGATGGCGATGAACAACAATACGATTGCTACTTTGATAAACACAATGATCGCATTTAGCGATGCAGACTCTTGTGTTCCTTTGATCAGTACTGCTGTAAGTATAGCAAGAATAATAAGTGCAGGAAGGTTAATGATACCGTGCGTTCCATCGGCTGCAACTTCCAATGGTGAGTGACTGAACGCATACGGTATGGCCCCGTTCAAGAGCTTATTAAGATATTCACTCCAGGCAATGGATACTGTTGCTGCTCCCAAGGCATACTCTAATACGAGAGCCCAACCAATAACCCAGGCAACCAGTTCGCCCATGGTAGCATACGCATAAGTATAGGCACTTCCTGCGATCGGGATCATGGACGCAAACTCTGCATAACAAAGACCAGCAAAGGCGCAACCTATAGCTGCTACTATAAATGAAACTACTACGGCAGGCCCCGCGGCTTCACTGGCTGCAGCAGCAGTTCTAACAAACAGACCTGCGCCAATAATGGCACCGATACCCAACGCCACCAGATTCGTTGCGCTAAGTGTGCGCTTCAGCCCCTTCTCAGAATCGCCGGCCTGTGCCAGCAGTTGTTCCAGAGGCTTTTTGATAAACAAACTCATTATCTTCTTCTTAGGTTAAGGTTTTTGGAAAAGTAATCAGCCCTAAAAGTAATAATAATAATGAATTTGGCTAACGCGTATTAGTATATGAAAGCTAAAATTATGACGTGTGGCTTCTTTTTCGAAAGCAACATCACCCATCTATAAGGCTTAACGTGAATTACAAATTACAGCTGACTCGGATTGTCGTGTTGATCTTCTGCGACAGGATGTTCTTTCACTTCGTTGTCTGAAGGCAGCTCATCAGCAGGTGGCATCGGCACAGCGTCATTGATATGTTCACCGAAGAACCTGCGTTGAAACAGAAGAATAATTACTACACCTATAAATATTGACGAGTCGGCAATGTTGAACACCGGACTAAAGAACAGGAAGTAATCACCACCAACGTATGGCATCCAGGTAGGCCATGTGAAATCAAACAATGGAAAGAATAACATATCGATTACCTGACCATGGAACCATGGTGTAGGTGAGTTAGCAGGTTGATTGTTTAGCAACACACCATAAAATGTACTATCAATTACATTCCCTACGGCACCACCAAGTATAAGCGCCATGCACCAGAGGAAACCTGTGTGTGCATCCTTCTTCGCCATCTTTACCAGGTAGTATCCTATACCAAACATAGCTGCGATGCGAAAAGCAGTTAAAGCAAGTTTACCGAATTCATTGTTCCAGCGAATGCCGAACGCCATGCCTGGATTGAGGAGGTAATGTAGTTTAAAACCGAATTGCTCGTTGCCGACAACCGTTATCTCCTGGTGCAGGTACATGAAGTGATGCACCAACAGCTTGGAGGTTTGATCGATGATGATAACGAAAAGCGCGAGGATGAAGTATTTGTATATTTTCATGGAGCTGATTCACAATTCGGTTTGTAATTCATGCAGCTCATGATGACTTACGAGCTGCGTAATCACAAATTATTTCTTTACACTGATTTTTACTTTCAACATAAATTCATCCATATCTACTTCCGTAGCATCGGTTATGGTTTCTTTTAACTCTAACGACAGTGCCTGTGTTTCGGTGCTGATATAGTCTTTGAAGGCGGTTAACGCAGCCGTTACTACCTCGCCATCTTTCTCTACTTCAATACCAATCTTATCGAGCACTTCAAGACCCATATCTTTACGAAGGTTTTGAACGCGGTTTACAAAGTCGCGCGCGATACCTTCTTTCTTCAAATCATCGGTAATGGTGATATCAAGCGCTACGGTTATACCCGCTTCCGCAGCAACCGACCAGCCCGGTATATCTTCTGATGAAATGAGTACATCTTCCAATACAAGATCAAATCCTTCTTTCGAAAGTTTACCTTGCTTTTCGATCTGCGCTATATCTTCCTTGGTAAAGGCATTGATCACTGCAGAAACTTCTTTCATCTTCGGACCATACTGTTTACCAAGTTTAGCGAAGTTAGGCTTCACCTTCTTCACCAACACTCCTGAGGTATCATCAATATACTCGATGCCTTTTACGTTTACTTCTGCAAGTATAATTTCTTCTACCGACTTGATACGTTTTGCAAAGGAATCATCGAGTACCGGTAACAAGATGCGCTGCAGTGGTGTACGTACTTTGATCTTGGCATTCTTACGGATGGAGTGAACCAGCGAACAGATCTTTTGTGCATACTCCATCGACTTCTCCAACTCTCCGTCTATACGGTTTTGCTCGGGTTTAACCAGGTCGGTTAAGTGAACCGATGCATGGCGAAGCGGTGTGTTGTTGGCCAGTGCTTTGTCGCGGATGTTCTCGGTAAGATTTCTATAGAGGAATTCGCTGAAGAATGGTGCAATCGGAGCCATCAACTGACTTACCACCATTAAGCACTCGTACAGTGTTTCGTACGCAGCTTTCTTGTCTTCACTCATCTCACCTTTCCAGAAACGCTTACGATTCAGGCGAACATACCAGTTGGAGAGGTGATCGTTTACAAACTCCTGTATAGCACGTGCAGCACGGGTAGGTTCGTACTCTTCGTATGCTTTGGTTACATCAACGATGAGTGTTTGTAATTTGGAGATGATCCAGCGATCGAGGTGCGAAAGTTTTTCATACGGCACTACATTCATCTCATCTTTCAAAAAGCCATCAATGTTGGCATAGAGTGCAAAAAATGAATATGTATTTTGAAGGGTACCGAAGAATCTGCGCTGCACTTCCGTTATACCATCGAAGTCGAACTTGAGGTTGTCCCAAGGCGGTGCGTTCTCGATCATATACCAACGCACTATATCCGGACCATATTTACTGAGTGTCTCAAACGGATTTACAACGTTGCCTTTGCTCTTCGACATTTTGTTGCCGTTTTTATCGAGCACAAGTCCGTTGGAGATAACATTCTTGAATGCTACGCCTCCGTTGTTTACTTTCTTATTAACAGTATTTATCTCGGTACTGCTTTCGTTGATCATCACCGCTATAGCATGCAGTGTGAAGAACCATCCGCGGGTTTGGTCTACACCTTCCGCGATGAAATCAGCAGGATAATTTTTTTCGAATACATCTTTATTCTCAAACGGATAATGCCATTGTGCATACGGCATAGCACCAGAGTCAAACCATACGTCAATCAAGTCTGGCTCACGATGCATTGGCTGGCCGGAAGCACTTACGAGTACAACATCATCTACGTACGGTCTGTGCAAATCAAAGTCAGCAGCAAGTGCAGCTTTCATAAAGCCAGCCTTTACAGACTTCGCTACTTCGTTATTCAGTTCTTCAAGTGAGCCTATACAGATTTCTTCTTTACCATCTTTCGTTCTCCATATAGGGAGCGGGGTTCCCCAATAGCGCGAACGTGACAAGTTCCAGTCAACAAGATTTTCGAGCCAGTTACCAAAGCGACCTGTACCGGTTGATTCCGGTTTCCAGTTTATAGTCTTGTTAAGCTCTACCATCTTATCCTTCAAAGCGGTGGTGCGGATAAACCATGAATCCAACGGATAGTATAAAACCGGTTTATCAGTACGCCAGCAATGTGGATACGTGTGCTCGTATTTCTCTACTTTAAATGCTTTGTTCTCTTCTTTCAGAATGATGGAGATGATAACGTCTGTGTTCTTGTAGTCAGCGTGCGCTTCATCTTCATTGGTATAGTTCTTCACATAAAAATCATCAGCACTTAGTGGCTTATGTGTTTTGATGTTGAACTTCGCTACACCTTCTTTCAATCTCTCACCGATCGGAGTCACAAATTTACCCTTGCGATCAACAGTAGGCACCTCGTTGCCGGCTTCATCTTTCAAGGTTACCGGAGGCACTCCGTTTTGTTTCGCTACGCGGAAGTCGTCTGCACCAAAGGTTGGAGAACTATGTACGATACCGGTACCATCTTCAGTTGTAACAAAATCTCCGGCAATTACTTTGAATGCTTTATCAGCATCGTATAGCGGCTGCACATATGGCATCAGTTGCTCGTATGCTACACCCAGTAATTGTTTACCGGCAAACTCCTGAACGATTTGATACGGTATAGCTTTATCGCCTGCCTTGTAATCTTCGAGCTTCAGATCTTTGTTCTTATCAGAGAAATATTTTCCGAAGAGATCTTTCGCCAATATAACGCTTACCGCTTTGTGCGTATAGGGGTTGAAAGTATTTACCTGAACGTACGTGATCTTCTCGCCCACCACCAATGAAGTGTTGGAAGGAAGCGTCCACGGTGTGGTTGTCCAGGCAAGTATAAATACATCACCTGTCGGTTTTGCGAAGAGGAATTCTGATTTCGAATCCTTCGTTACCTTGAACTGCGCTACGATGGAAGTATCCTTCACATCTTTATAGCAGCCCGGTAAATTCAGTTCGTGCGAACTCAAGCCCGTTCCGGCAGCCGGTGAGTATGGCTGAATGGTATAGCCTTTATAGAGAAGCTTCTTGTTATAAAATTGCTTGAGCAACCACCAGAGCGACTCTATATATTCCTTCTCGTATGTGATGTATGGATTATCAAGGTCAACCCAATAACCCATTTTCATGGTGAGGTCGTCCCACTGATCTTTATACATCATTACCGTTTCGCGGCACTTCTTGTTATAGTCTTCGATCGATATCTTTTTACCGATATCATCTTTCGTAATGCCGAGTTGTTTTTCAACCTGCAGCTCTACCGGCAAGCCGTGAGTATCCCAGCCGCCTTTGCGTTTCACCTGGAAACCCTGCAAGGTTTTATAACGACAGAAAATATCTTTTACGGTGCGGGCCATTACGTGGTGAATACCCGGAGTACCGTTTGCTGAAGGAGGACCTTCGTAAAAAGTAAAAGATGGTGAACCCTCACGGTTCGTTACCGATTTTTGAAATACCTGCTCGCGCTTCCAGAAATCGAGGATTTCTTCAGCGATGCGTGCAAAATTCAGTTCTTTAAATTCTTTATAATTTCCTGCCATGCTCAAAAACTAGCGTCTGCGTTCGAATAAGAGCGCAAAGATAACTTAGAATTACAAAGTAAGTAGTAAGAATTTTGTGGGGAGGTCTGATATTCAGACCTCCCGGATAATTTTAAGAAACCACCGAACTTATTCGGCAGCGGAGTGACGGTTGTGAATTTTGATTTTGTCGAGGTCGATCTCTTCGTCTTCTGACTCCCCGTAAAATGTATGGTCAAACTCATCAATGAGTTGGTGATCGCCTTTCTTCTTCTTGGGTTTATCGAATGTCATGATCAGTGCCGGCAACAGAATCAGGTTGGTAAACATGGAGATAATCAGCGTTACGGATGTAAGCAGACCCAGCGCGATGGTGCCACCGAACGAAGAGAATGTGAAAATGATAAACCCGGCAAACAACACCACAGAAGTATAGATGATGCTCTTGCCTGTTTCCATAATGGCTTCGCTCACCGCTACAGGAATGTAGAAGTTGTTTGATAAAATTTCCTGGCGATACTTCGCGAGGAAACGAATCGAGTTATCAACCGAGATACCGAATGTTATACTAAAGATGAGCGCAGTACTCGCTTTCAGTGGTATATCAAAATACCCCATCAGTCCGGCTGTGATCATCAGCGCCAACAAATTCGGAATAAGTGAAATGATGATCATGCGCACGTTGGCAAAAAGTATGGCCATGGAAAGTGTAATGAGGAGGAACGCCAGTAATAAACTTTCCTGCAGATTGGCGATGAGGAATTTGTTACCCTTAATAAAAATCTTGGTCGATCCGGTGACGGCAGTCTTTACAGAATCTTTTTCAGTCGATACAAAAATGGAATTCATGCGTGGTTCGATCACATGGTGAACGAGCGAGTCCATTTTAACGGAGCCTATATCTGCGATCTGACTGGAGATACGCATTTTGGTGAACGTGCTGTCCACAAATGATTTGAACAAACCGCTGTTGTCAGATTTCCCCTTCATATAGCGGAGTATAAAAGCACCTTCGCTCTTGCTCGGCAATGTATAGCGATCGGGATTGTTATTATAGAATGCCTGCTTCGATGCTTTGATAAGACTTAACACCGACACCGGCCTTGAAACTTCCGGCAGTGAATCAAGAAATGCTTCAAGTTCATCAACCTTCTGCATGTTCTTTACATCGAGTACTGGTCTGCGTTTCTTGGTTTTAAATTCTACCACAATCTCAAGGGGCATAATGCCGCTGAAGTTTGCTTCAAAAAAGTGGAGGTCTTTCTTGATCTGGCTTTCCTCCGGTATATCATCTACCATAAAAGATACGGAGCGAAGCTGAAGGATACCATAAACCGAAACAATAGCCACCACCATCGACACTATATATATTATGACGCGGTTACGATGCACAGCCAGATCTACCAGTTTCAAAAAGCCACCCATGATCTTAAAGTTCAGGTGACGCAGGTGTTTTTCAGAAGGTGTAGGCAGCCATGAAAATACACTCGGTATCATCACCAGACTCACCAGGAATAACACCATGATATTTATACCCGCTACAATACCAAACTCGCGCAGAATAATAATGTCTGTTGAAAGAAGGGTGAGGAACCCGATGGCAACAGTAAGGTTTGTTAAGAACGTGGCGAGGCCCATCTTCTGTACAACCGTTGCTATAGCCTTGAGTTTGTCTTTCGATTTGGCAAACTCCAGGTGATATTTATTGAGCAGGTATATAGCGTTGGTTATACCGATGGTTACAATTACCGGCGGAATCAAACCGCTGAGCAATGTGATCTTGAAACCAAACAATGCCAGTGTCCCAAGCGTCCACACCACCACGATACCAATGATGATCATTGAGAAGATTACCGCGCGGAATGATTTAAAGAAGAGGAACATGATAAGCCCGGTAACAAAAGCAGACGCATACAAAAACAACTGCATCTCTTTGCGCACCTGGTTCGCTACCAGTGTTCGTATAAATGGAAGGCCTGCATAGTGCAGTTGTATCTTGGTTTGATCTTCAAAGCGTTTGCCGGCATCCAGCAGCGACTGCGCAAGGGCTTCACGCTTGGATGAATTCATATACTCTTTCTGCACCGACACCAGCATCATAGTAGCACCGTTTCGTGAATTCACGATCAGGTCCATATATACTTTCTGCGTTGCTGTTAAGGCCATCAGGCTGTCGAGTTCGGCCTGTGTGCTAATCTTTTCAGGGAAGATGGATTGAAGATAGAACTTTGATTGCGCAGTATCTTTCAAAATCATTTTGATCACCGGCAGCGACACCACTTCATTAACACCTTCTATGTTTTTTATATCGCGCGTCAGTTGCCTGTACGCATTGAAGTTCTCTACTTTATAAACATTGCTGTCTTTCACACCCACGGCAATGATGTTCCCATCTTCTCCGAACTGTTGCTTGAACTTGGTAAGCAATACCATATCGGGGTCATCCAGCGGCACCGTTCTGGCAAAGTCGTAACTCATTTGAACTCTGGAGGCAAAATATCCCATCACGATGGTGATCAGACCAATAACAATGATCAGTGCCAGTCTGTACTTTATAATAAATTGAGCAACCCTATTCCACATATTCAATACTTGCAAAGTTTCAGAAGGGCCAAAGCTAATCAATTTTGCCTTTCCCCGAGGTTAACATATAATCAACAAGAGCTGTGATGGAACGAACGGTAAAAAACACCGGAGACTCGTCAACGCTTGATCTTCACTTGCCGTATAGGGCATAAGAGCCCGGTGTTTAAAGTTTGATCGGAACCAATGGTTATACACCTGGCGTTTATTATTTTTGAGTAATATAAAAATCACCTAGCTATGGCAAAATCACAGGATGCACGGAAGGAAACTAAAAAGAAGCCCGCAAAAACTTTGAAAGAGAAGCGCGCTGAAAAGCAAGCAAAGAAAGCTTCTAAAAACTAGTCTTCCTTCGGGGTTGTTTCAGTACAGGGAAAGTGCTGAAACAACTCTTTTTGTTTTCTCAAGTATATCGTTACAGCGCTATACCTTTTATTCTTCGGTACAGCGAAAGCGCATGGCGGTCAGTAAGGCCGGAAACAAAATCCAGCACAATGCGCAACATCTCATAGGTACTTACCTGCTTTTCTATTTCAGCACGCATTTCTACCGGCAACAGCAGCGACAGGTTTTTATACTTGCGTGATGATGATTTTTTCATGATGTGCTCACCGGCTGTAACAAACTCCTGCAGCAAGCCTGGCAACACTTCGTGACCCGAAGCTTCGATCTCTACTACGTGACGGGCACGGTATATTTTGTCAACAGATATAGTGCTGATCTTTTCGAGTGCATCTTTGGAAGAACAATGATCGGCAAGCGCTTTATCAAATGTACCGTTCATGATTTCCTGTTCGTGCGCCAGAAAAACTTCGGTACATTCCTCTACCAGCTTATTGATTGTCATGGCGCGCAATACACCGATGCGTTCATTCTGCCCGCTGATCTTGTCGAGCTTCTCAGGTTTGAAATTATCTTTTAAAATGTTGGCCAACAGTTCAACGGTATCTCTATACGGCACGAGGCCCATGCGGCAACCATCTTCCAGGTCGATAATGCTATAGCAAATGTCATCGGCTGCTTCTACCAGGAATGTTAGCGGATGACGAACCCATGCATCGGCAGCAACGGGTATTAACTCCAGTTGAGTGGCGGTAGCGGCGAATATATCTTTCTCCGATTGGAAGAACCCGAATTTCTTCTGACTCTTCTTCGATTTATCACGACCCGGGAACAAGGCAGGACAAGGATATTTTGTAAAAGCACCAAGCGTTGCCTGTGTTAACTTGAGCCCGTATTGATTACTGTTAATGATGCGGAAGCCCTGGGCATTACCTTCAAACTTTATCAGGTCGTTCCACTCAGCGTCTGTTACTTTAGATTGAAAAGATCTTCCGTGAGAATTCTCGAGGAAAAAATCAGAAAGAGAATCTTCACCGGCATGTCCAAACGGAGGATTACCAAGATCATGAGCAAGTGATGCTGCTGCTACGATGGCACCGAAATCAAACAACGAAAATTTATCTTTCAACTCCAGGTGGCGCTGCATAATCACTTCTCCGGCTTTACGCCCCAACGACCGGCCTACACTTGAAACTTCGAGTGAGTGCGTTAAACGCGTATGCACAAAGTCGTGCTCCGGCAGCGGGTGAACCTGCGTTTTATCTTGCAGTCTTCTGAAAGGATGCGAGAAAATAATACGATCGTAATCCTGCTCAAAAGCACTGCGCGAAGCTTCTGAAGAAGTTGGTTTGGAACCCGAACGTTGGGAAGAAAGAAGAGATTGCCAGTTCATGAAAAGTTAAAGAGCGAAAAAAGTATAGATCATTTTTTCGCTGCGCAAGATATTAAATATTTATAGACGTGCCAGATAGACCGCCTGGCACGTCATTGACCTCAAGGATGTATTACTCTTTCA
This sequence comes from uncultured Chitinophaga sp., assembly GCA_966211525.1. Lineage (GTDB taxonomy): Bacteria > Bacteroidota > Bacteroidia > Cytophagales > Cyclobacteriaceae > Ohtaekwangia. The sequence continues at coordinate 66,887 of CBIHOZ010000014.1, forward strand.
AAACGAAATCAATACACATAACGGCTGCCATGATAAGCTGACGAAGCGGATGATTCTCCGGTACTTCAGAGCTGATCTGCAAAACGTAGTTGTCAGCAGAAGTAAACAGTTCTTTACCAAGACCAGACCATTTCTTCGTTACGGTAGCAAACTCTTTATTATCGGCTGATACAAATTTGAAATCCCAGCTTGTCCATTTTCCTTTCAGCATACAAAGTGATCGCTCACTTGCATCAAGCACTTCAAACTTTCCACCGATGGAGAAGAACTTCTGTTTGAATTTTCCGATCACCACATCATTCTCATCCAATACCTCTACAGTAGAAAGGAAGAAGGAAACACCGCGTCTTACGGTAATGATCTTTTCACCGGTTGGTGTTTTTATCTCGATGTTAAAAGGAGTCATGCGCTTGTAATCAGAAAAGCGCAGCATCTTGGTAAAGAAGCCGAGGTTCTCTTCGCGACAGTTCAAAACAATTTGTTGTGTTTCGGGATTGTAGATGTCGAAGCTGTTGGAAGCCTTAAACATGCCTACATGCTCTTTTACAAAAAAGAGATTTTTGTTCAGGATAGGATTCATAGTATGATTAGGATTAAGTAGTTCGGTACAACTATATATAGCATATACATGCAGACATTCTAATCAGAATGTCTGCACTATATTTCTAAATATTTCAGGATTAAATTTTGCGGAGGAGGTTGTTGATCGAACAGGCGTCAATCAGCTTCGCTTTTACGTCAGCGATTTTAACACGCTCCTGTTTCATAGTATCACGATCGCGAATAGTAACGGTATCGTCTTCCAGCGTTTGGTGATCGATGGTAATGCAATATGGAGTTCCAATGGCATCCTGTCTTCTGTAACGTCTACCAATGGCATCCTTCTCTTCATAGAAACAGCGGATATCGTACTTCAGATCATTCATGATCGCTTCAGCTTTCTCAGGAAGACCATCTTTCTTGATCAACGGAAGTATAGCAACTTTATGAGGAGCCAGTGGTGCTGGTATTCTCAGTACAACACGTTCACTTCCATCTTCCAGTTTTTCTTCCTGGTATGATTTGGATAGTACGGAGAGGAACAAACGATCAAGACCAACCGATGTCTCTACAACATATGGTATATAAGACTGATTGTCTTCTGAGTCAAAGTACTGCAGTTTTTTACCTGAGTACTTCTCGTGGTTCTTCAAATCGAAGTCGGTACGTGAATGTATACCTTCCAGTTCTTTAAAGCCCATCGGGAAGTTGAATTGTATATCGCAGGCAGCGTTAGCATAGTGCGCCAGGTTCAAGTGATCGTGGAAACGGTAATTTTCAGTACCAAGTCCTAACGTCTGGTGCCATTTCATTCGCTTGGCTTTCCAGTACTCGTACCATTTCATTTCTTCACCCGGCTTGATAAAGAACTGCATTTCCATTTGCTCGAACTCGCGCATACGGAATATAAATTGACGCGCTACAATTTCGTTACGGAAAGCTTTACCGATCTGTGCTATACCAAACGGTATCTTCATACGACCGGTCTTCTGCACGTTGAGGAAGTTTACAAATATACCCTGAGCTGTTTCCGGACGTAAGTATATCTTGTTGGCTTCATCTGCCAAAGAACCAATCTCGGTAGAGAACATCAGGTTGAACTGACGAACATCGGTCCAGTTCTTGGTTCCGGAAATAGGATCTGCAATTTCGAGGTCAATAATCAACTGCTTCATCGCAGCCATGTCGCCATTGCCCATCGCATCTTTGAGACGTGCGTTGGTTTCATCGATCTTCTTTTGATACTCGAGTACGCGCGCGTTCGTAGTAACAAAAGTCTCTTTGTTAAAGGCATCACCAAAACGCTTCTCGGCTTTCTCAACTTCCTTGTTGATCTTATCTTCCATCTTCGCGATTGCATCTTCAATAAGCACATCTGCGCGATAGCGTTTCTTGGAATCTTTATTATCGATCATCGGATCGTTAAAGGCGTCCACGTGCCCGGAAGCTTTCCAGGTTGTGGGGTGCATGAAGATAGCGGCATCGATCCCCACTATATTATCGTGCAGCAGGGTCATAAATTTCCACCAATATTCCTTCAGATTGTTCTTCAGTTCGGCCCCGTTCTGCCCGTAATCATATACAGCACTGAGGCCATCATAAATCTCACTGGAAGGAAAGATGAACCCATACTCCTTGGCATGGGCAATCACATTTTTAAACAGGTTATCTTCTTGCGTTGCCATAAGCGGCAAAGATAATATTAGTCAACAGTCTGCAACGGACTGTCACCTGTTTTTTAAATGTTAAGGATAGTACCCTGCCGTTTGTTAGGGGATTGCTTACGCGATATGCTTAGGCAATTTCACTGTAAAGGTAGAACCAATACCCGGTGCTGATTCCAGGTGTATAGAACCCGAAAGCTTCATGAGCGTTTCCTTTACAATATATAGTCCGAGACCGGAGCCTTTTGATTTCTCGTTACCGCGATAGAACATATCGTATATCTTGCCGTGATACTCCGGTGCTATACCTTGGCCGTTATCTTCTACTTTCAGATAGAAAACGCGTCCGTTTAACTGGTGCTGCAGGCGTATATACTTTCCGTCTTTACGATTATCGTGATAGCGGATGGCGTTCGAAACCAGGTTACCGATAATAATGCGCAGACGGTTCTTGTCAGATTCCACTACGGCATCTTCCGGTATATCAACATGAAAATCAATTCGCTCGGCTTCCGGAGAGTACCGGAGACTATCCCATACCTCATGCGCCAGTTCATGGAGATTTACTTTTTCGCGCGTGATATCAAGACGGTTGTTACGGGAGTAATCGGTAATATCTTTAATGAACTTATCCAGTGAATGAATGCGGTCTTTCATCATCAGCATATAGTTCTTCATCTCGTGGGTGCTCTGCGAGCGCTCGGCTATATTAAGCAGACCCATGATGGATGTGAGTGGAGCGCGAAGATCGTGCGAAGTGCTATATACAAAACGATCGAGTTCGCGGTTAGTCTTGGTGAGCATCTCGTTGCTCTGCACAAGCTGTATAGCGTTGTAATGATTCAGGCTGATGAGCAG